>CAZKPE010000119.1:0-3497 GCA_964554545.1 uncultured Lewinella sp. | reverse complement strand
TGTACAGTCACCTGGCCGGACCCAGCGTGATGGATTGGGACCGGGACGGCTACCCGGACCTGCTCGTCGGCGGGGACGAACGCCGCATGATCGAGCCCGCCCGCCCGGCTCACCTGGTGGTCTACCGGGGGCAAAACCTCGACCCGCCCGCGAAACTCCGACGGAATGGTGACCTTGGGTACCGTAGTACCCCCATTGAACGGTAAAGCCCATTCCCCATGACCGACCCCGCAGAAAAATCCAACATGACCGACTTACAGCATATCACGCCGATCCAGAAGCGATCCATGGCCGACCAGGTGGAAGCCAAGCTGATCGACTTCTTTCGTAACAGTAACCTGAGCCCGGGCGATCCGGTGCCGAAAGAAGTGGAATTAGCGGCAACCCTGGGCGTCAGCCGGAACGTACTCCGTGAGGCACTGAGCCGACTTCGCATGCTCGGGGTGGTCGACTCCCGCAAGAAAAGGGGGATGGTCATGGGAAAGCCCGACCTCTTCAGTGGCTTTAGCCGCTTACTTCATCCCGACATGCTGGAACTGGAGACGATCGAGGAAATCTTCGAATTGCGGCTGGTCATCGAACTCGGGATCGCCGACCTGCTCTTCCTGCGAAAGACCGACTCCGACATCGAAGCCCTCCAGGGGATCATCGCCCGGGAAAACGCGGCTTCCGACGAGGAGCGAATTAAATCGGAAGTGGCTTTTCATAAGGAACTTTACCGCATCGCCGGCAACGAAACGCTGAGACGCTTTCAAACCATGCTGCTCCCCCTCTTTCGCTTCGTGGCCGAGCTTGAGGCCGGGGAATCGATCACCTCCCGCTATACCGTCAGCCATCAGGATCTGGTGAACGCCCTGAAGGAGGGTACCGCCGACGAATACCGCGAGCTGATGCGCGAACACCTCTCTCCCCACTTCAACCGCATCGCGTCATGGCGAAAGTCCAACTAATTGCCGCCCCCTTCACGCCCTTCCGCACGGACGGGCAGCTGGCCACCGAGCGGATCGACCGTCTCGTGGAGAACCTGCTTTCCGTCGGGGTGGATGGCATCTTCGTCTGCGGCAGCACCGGCGAGGGGCCTTCCCTCACCCGCCGCGAACGGGAGCTGACCGCCGAAGCCTTCGTGGAGGCGGCGGCGGGGAAGATGAAGGTCTTCGTCCACGTCGGGCACAACAGCGTCTACGAATCCGCCGACCTGGCCCGCCACGCCGCCGCCATCGGGGCCGATGCCATCTCGGCTACCGTCCCGACCTACTACCCCATCGTGGATGCGCGGGCTTTGCTCGACACCATCGGTTTCGTTGCCCGTCAGGTACCCGAACTGCCCTTCTACTACTACGTCATTCCCCGGCTGACCGGCCTGGTTTCCAACACGGCCGAGTTCATCGATATGGCCCGGAGAGCCATTCCCAATCTCGCCGGCATCAAATTCACCAGTCCCTACATAAATGCGTTTCAATTTTGCCTGCAGGAGTACGGCGACGACTTGGACCTGTACTACGGACAGGATGAAATGATGCTGAGCGCGCTGGCCGTAGGGGCCACCGGATTCATCGGGAGCACCTACAATTTTGCTACGCCTAAGTACCGCCGCTTGCTCACCCACGTCGAGCGGGGTGACCTGGCGGCCGCGGCCGACGAACAGGCCGGGATCGTGGAAATGGTCAACGCCATCGACCGCTATGGCGGCCTCCCCGCCCAGAAAGCAATGATGGCGATGGTGGGGCTCGACTGCGGTCCGGTACGCCCCCCCTTGCGAAACCTCACCGGCGCGGAACAGCAGGGCCTCCAGAGGGAGTTGGAGCGGATCGGCTTCTTCGACTGGCAGGAAGCCATCCCTTCCCCCGACGGACTTGGCCAGGTCATTATCAGGCAGTGAGTTGGGGGGGGGCAACTGTAGCCTCCACGGTCTGCTCCCGTCTTTTCGTCCGCCCGAATAAGGGGAAGGGGGCGGCGGAGCGCAGGTGCCATCATAACCCATAATTTAAAAAAACCGATCATCCCATGTCAAGCCGTCGCGATTTTATCCGCTCCACGACCACCACGGTCGCCGGGCTGGCCGCACTGCCCCTGTCCGCAACGACCGGAGCCGTAGATGCGGACGAACGCGTACTCAATGCCTACTACCTCCGGGGGCAGATGTACACCATCGTTCCCCGTCAGGTGCGGGAGGATATGCAGTGGATGGCGGATGTAGGAACGACGGCCGTTTCCGTCGGCATCCTGGAGCAGGACCTCTACGCCGCCGTCGAGAATGTAGCCATCATTGCCGAAGAGGCCGAACGGGTGGGTATGCAGCTCTATCTGGTCCCTTCCCGCTGGGGCGGCATGTTTGCCGGGGCACCCAAGGTGCCGAGCATTTTTTCGGTGACCCACCCCGATGGCTGGATACTTGAGGCGGACGGCAAACCACGCTACAGTACGGTCTCGGGGGTGATCAGTAGCGTCCACGACCCGGCATCCCTCGATTTCCTGGTAGAAACCGCCGCGAAGGCCATCGACCTCTGGAAGCCGGCCGGCATCATCTGGGACGAGCCCAAGACCTATGTAGAGGACTATAATCCGCTGGCCCGTGCCGCCCTCGGGGATAACGCTACTCCGGCCGATCATTACCGCGCCGTGGCCAACTTTCACGGTCGGGTATTCACCGCCCTCCATGATCGCTACCCCACCGTGAAGCAGTGCTACTTCGATCAGGCCCATAAGGCGGATGAGATCATTGAAATGGCCGCCGGGCTGCCCCACCTGGCCTATTTCGGCTGCGACGGCCGCCCCTGGGCTCCGGAGGACGGCGGCCGAACCGAGAATGAGGGCGGCGGCCGCCAGAAAGTACTGCTGGATAGCGGCGAACGCTTTCTGAAGGCGGCCCGAAAAAACGACGTTCCCAGTCTTTGGCTGATCGAGAACCACAATCTCGCCACCGAGGACATCGCCCTGATGGACCGCCGCCTACCCGACGTACTGGAGCATAAAGTCGACCACCTGATCTACTATTACTATCCCCGTAATGTAGCCGAGCCCGACCGCGCCATGAACGTTCTGCAGCGTCACCTCCGTAACTTTTAGGCTAGCCATTGAGCTGCTTCGCGAACAGCCGCGAGATATCCTTGAAGGCCTTGAACTCCAGCGCATTGCCCGCCGGGTCGTAGAAGAACATGGTGTACTGTTCGCCGGGAAGGCCGACGAAGCGGACGTAGGGCTCAATCTCGAACTTGACGCCGTGGGCACGTAGTCGGCCGGCAAATTCCTCGAACTGCTGCCACTCCAGCACCACCCCGAAATGGGGGACCGGCACGTGCTTCCCATCCACCTCATTCCGGTGGTCGGGGGCTTCCTTCTTCGGGGCCAGGTGAGCGACGAGCTGGTGGCCGAAGAGGTCGAAGTCGATCCATTCCGTGTCCTCCCGCCCCTCGGGGCAACCCAATACGGTGCCGTAGAAGTGGCGGGCGGCTTCGAGATCGTCGACGGGGGCGGCCAGGTGGAAGGGTTGCATGGGC
>CAZKPE010000118.1:3557-11963 GCA_964554545.1 uncultured Lewinella sp. | reverse complement strand
TTCCTCGCGGCGGATGCGACGGCCGACTTGGGCACCCATTTCCTCGATGGCCAGTTCGTCCTTCGGCCCGAGACTCTCCTGGTACACCTGGAAGCCGTGGCGACTTTCGGGGGCCATACTGACCGGCGGGAAGAAATCGCGGATGCTGCCGCGGTAGAGGTAGGGCCAGTCGAGGAGGTGCCAGCGCTCGAAGCTGTCCACGAAAATGGGCACCGGCGTGAAGAGCGCCTTATCGAGATTGTCGTAAACCGTGCGCCCCCCGGCGAAGGAAATTTCCCGCTCGCGGGAGGGGCCACCGAAGAAGATGCCGACGCGGATGCTCATAGGCGGGCGAAGGTACGGTAGAGAAGGAGTAAAGGAGTCAAGGGATGAAGGGGTAAGGGGCCGCAGTACATACGGTACTCACCCTTCACCCCTTTACTCCTATGCCCCTAACCCCCTCACTTCACGATGGCGTACTTATACGTCCGGTCGGGGTTGTCGGGGTAGATGCCCTCCAGAGTGACGGTGGTATCGTCGGTATCCAGCATACGGGCGAGTTGCTCGACGTTGCGAACGGTGCGTCCGTTGACCTTGGTAAGGATGAAGCCGGGGCGAACGCGGGTCTGCTCCATGAGGGGGCCGTTGCCGAGGTCAGCGACGACGACGCCGCCTTCGACCTGCATTTCGGTGACAATATCCTCCGTCAGGTCCTCGAAGGTGGCACCCAGATTAGCGACCACCTCGGGGGCGGCGGCGGGCAGGACGACATCGGTGTTGCCATCCTGATTCTTGAGGACGGCCGCGAAGTCGCGCTCCTTGCCATCGCGCTCGACGGTGATGACCACGCGGTCACCGGGGCGGTGGCGGCCCAGTTGCTCCAGCAGTTCGCTGCTGCGGAGGGTGGGGACGCCATCGACGCTCAGGATTACGTCGCCAGAGCGGATGCCGGCATCCTGGGCGGCGCTGCCTTCCTGCACCTCGGCTACGTAGACGCCGTTGTTGCGGTCGATGTCGAGCTCCCGGGCGTAGGCCGTATTGAGCTGACGGATCTGGGCTCCAAGCAGGCCCCGCTGGACCACGCCGTACTCGCGCAGGTCTTCGGCGACCTTCTTGACGATGGCGGAGGGGACGGCGAAGCTGTAGCCGGCAAAGACGCCCGTAGGGCTGCTGATGGCGGTGTTGATACCGATCAGGTCGCCGTTCTGGTTGACCAGGGCACCACCGGAATTACCGGGGTTGACGACGGCGTCGGTCTGGATGAATGACTCGATGGCGAGCTGCCCGCCACTGCGGCGCACGATGTCGATGCTGCGGCCCTTGGCGGATACGATACCGGCCGTGACGGTGCTGGTGAGACTGAAGGGGTTACCGACGGCCACCACCCATTCCCCGACGCGGACCTGGTCGCTGTTCCCAAAATTCACGGTAGGCAGGTTAGACTCGTCGATCTTGATGAGGGCGATGTCGGTGGTGGGGTCGGTACCGATCACCTTGGCGGTGTAGGTACGCTCGTCGTTGAGCACGACTTCCAGGGTCTCGGCGTCTTCCACCACGTGGTTATTGGAGACGATGTAGCCGTCGCTGCTGATGATCACGCCGGAGCCGGAGCCTTGTTGCAGGGGCATCTCGCCGCCACCGCGCCCGGGGTTACCGAACAGGTCGCGGAAGGCGTCGGGCAGTTGGTCGGGGTCAATGCCGAAGGGAGTACCCCCCTGGCGGCCACCACTCCCGGCGGGCTTACTGGCTTTGATGTGGACCACGGCGGGGAGGGCCCGCTCGGCGGCTACGACAAAACCCTCGGTGGGTGCCGGGGTGACGTTGGTGTAATTGGTGGTAAAGGCGGTGGGCGTTTCGCGGACCTCGACGTACTTGGTCTCGCCCCAGCCCAGGTAGTTGGCGCCGCCGAGGGCGATGAGTCCTCCCAGGACGGCGACCAGTGCGATCAGAAAGAGCTTCTTCATCTCCGGGTGCTAATTTTAATGTTTGTGGTTGGTTTGATGTCCGTACAAAGGACACTCAGAAGACCGCTTTCCCCCATAAATAGTTGGTGAGGAGGGCGTTTGTTAACAGGATTTAACGGGGTGGGGTTTTTGGGAAGGGAAGGAGGGCGGCGGGGCGCAGGTGCAAGCGAAGAATAGTACGTAGGTGTAATCCACTGATTAGCGCTCTTTTCGGGTAATTATCGTTTTTTGAAGATGACCACCAGGAATAGGGTGACCGCTACGAAACCTAACAGCCACCAGGCCTCATTGGTCCTCCGACCACTGATTTTCACCGCTCCATCCCGCCCCTGCAACACCAGCCCCGACCAGTAGTACGGATGGCCCAGGCCCGAGGCATCGAAGGCCTCCAGAAAGCTTAGTTTAGCTTGCCGGAGGGCGGCGGCGCGATCCTGTCCGGCGGCCAGCTCGGCAAGCGTCCGTTCAATGACGGTACTATTGGCCACCTCGTCGACCATCCAGAGGGTGTTGATCGTGCTGCCGCAGCCCGCGTAGGTGAAGGCGTAGGCCAGGCTGAGCATCCCGTCGCCGGGTGCGGACTCCCCCAATCCGCTCTCGCAGAGGCCGAGAATGGCCAGATCGGCCGGTATCCGGGAGGAGAAGACCTCGGCCAGCGTAAGGCGGTGATCGCCCGGGGAGCCGGGGGTCGGACTCAATTCAATGCCGGAACGAAGGGGGGCGGCGGGGTCCATGCGGCCGTGGCTGGCGAAGAGGAGGAGATTGGTGGAAGCCATAGCCCGAAGAACATTCTCCTCGTCGGCCGCCTCCCCGATCAGGCTATGCATGTTATAGTTCGTCGCCAATGTATTCGCCAGGTCGAGCGACCAGGGCTGGGGCTCCAGGTGGCCGGAAGAGTCGGTTGCGTTCTTCGCAAAGCCCGGTACTACGATCACCGGCGCGGCACCTTCGAAAAAGGTCGACAGGCCCTCCTGCCGGTAATACAGCGTCAGTGCGTAGGCGTAGCCGATGGTGTGATCGTTGATGAGGTAGTCGGCACGATCCGTTCGGCGGCTCAGGGCCTCGAAGGGGAGCTGGGCAAGGGGTCCGGCGGGGACGATCAGTACGTCCGGCTGCTGTAAATGGGGCGCTACCGGCTCCCAGAGTAAGCGGTATAGGTCGTATCCGGCGGCCAAGTGCTCGTCGGTGAGGACGGAGGCGATCGCCTCCCGGTAGGTCTGCACCGCCGAGTCGATCCGGCCTACGTTACCCAAGTCGATCAACGCCCATTTTTCGGACCCCACCAGGGCATAGTAGTTTTTCACTCCCCGGAGATAGACGATGGCGTCCTTCTTTTGATCTTGTAATAATGTTTGCACCTGCGTCCGCGCCCGAATGCCTGAGGTCACATTCAACTGGTAGTATTCGGGGTGATCGGTCTTAATACCGGCCAGGAAGGTGTCGTATGAGCGGCGGGTCTGGAACAGGGAATCACGCAGATCGTCCGCTGCGGGTCCACCGTTTTCCGTAGCGTAGTAGAGGGATTCGATGCGGCGCTGGTAGTCCGCCATTCTTGCGGGAATGCTGTCGGGAAGGCCCGGCGACGAGATCGAGCCCGTGGCAATACGGTCGCGAATGAGGGCGGCCCTGGCGGACTCGGAAAGGGTGTAGATCCGCTCCAGGAAGTGGGGTTCGCGGAGGTTATCGTACAGCTCGGCGTAGTAGTCCAGGTGGCGGGCCAGAACGTCACTGAGGCGGCGGTTCAGCAGGCTTTTGGCCTGGGGGTCATGGAATTGACGGCGGGTCGTTTCGGCCACCTCCAGCAGGTCGGCTTCCAGGCCTTCGAAGCGGCGCAGGTGTGCGGGGGTGGGCTTGGCCCGGTAGATGGTAAAGGCCGCCTGACAGAGCAGGTCGAGGGTTGAGGTGGGGTCGGGCCCGAGCCGGTACCCCCCAGGCGTACGAATGAGCTCTTGCGCCTGCTTACTGGCTTCCCGGGCGGCCGCAATCTGACCGTTTTGTGCCAGGCGGTCGGCGTGAGCGGCCACCATTTGGGAAAATTCCAGGGTGGTGTCCAACCCGAGCCGTTCGAAGGTGGCGCGGGCCAGTTCGATCTGCCGTAGGGCTTCAGTGGAACGGCCGAGCGCACTCAGGGTGCCCGAGTAATTGTAGCGGGTGCGGGCCATAGCCGGTCCTTTCGTTTGCCGGTTCGCGACCAGTAAGTCGATCGCTTTTTTTTGGTAGAGCACGGCGGAGTCCAG
This sequence comes from uncultured Lewinella sp., assembly GCA_964554545.1. GTDB lineage: Bacteria > Bacteroidota > Bacteroidia > Chitinophagales > Saprospiraceae > Neolewinella. The sequence goes on along the minus strand of CAZKPE010000118.1, from coordinate 7,786 downwards.
CCGCTCCATTCCCTTATAGGCCAGGCCCAGACCTTCGTAAAACCGGGCGAGGGTCTCCCCGCCGGAACCCTGGTTGCGCTCGGTACGACTGACCAAATTACGAAAGGCTGCGACGGCTGCTTCGTGGTTACCGGCCAGACTTTGGAGCACGCTTTGGGCATGGTAGGCACTGGTGAGTGAGGGATGGTCGGCACCTAACAAGTCGATACGGATGCGCAGGGAACGGTCGACGTACTGGGCCGCCGCCCCGAAATCGCCCAGCCCATAGCGACCGATCGCCAGGTTGTAGAGGGAGCGGGCGTGTTTGTCGCGTAGGCCGAGGGTTTCGTACAGCTCCAGCGACCGTTGGCGATAGGTGAGGGCCTCCTCGTAACGGGCCAGGTTGTCGAGGACGTTGGCCAGATTGTCGAGGGCGTTGGCGGCGTAGTCGGAGCCACCTTCCCCGTGGGCTTCCAGCAGTCGGAGTCCCCGGCGGGCGGCGGCCTCGGCTTCCCCGAAGCGTTCGGCGCGAATGTAGACCACCGTGAGGTCGTTCTGGAAGTAGGCGTAGGGCAGTCCGGCGGTATCCAGTACCTGGCGGGCATCATCGTGGGCCAGCTCGATGAACTGCATCGCTGAATCGGGCACGAAGAGCCGGTTGTAGGTCAGGGCGATCTCCTTATGCGTCTGCAGCCGCTCGGCGGGGGGCGGGCGGTAGTCCTCGTGGGTGAGCGCGAGGAGGTCGGCCAGGGCTTCGCGGTGGCGACCGTCAAGACTGCGGGCGGCGGCGCGAGCGCGGCGGTAGTGGTAGCGGGCTTCGGGGGTGGCGGCGGGTCGTTCGAGGAGGGGATCGGCCAGCCGGACAAGGCTGTCTACGGCGGGGTAGTCCGAGCGGTCCGCGGCGGTTTCGACCAGGTCGGCGTAGGCGCGGAGTTGGGTGGTGGCGTCCTCCTGGGCAGCCAGCGGGGCGGCGGCCAGGGTGAAAAGGAGGAGGAGTTGGAACGTGTAACTAGGGAGCGAGCGGCACGGGGCGGGCATCCCTCTAAGGTACGCCCTCCGTTAAAATTTGCCGGGCGAGCCGGGAAAAGGCATGGTCCGGTTGCGCGCCGATTCCTTGCAGTTCCTCCTTTGCCGCTTCCACCTGCCCCGCCTTCAGGTAGCTTAGTGCCAGCAGGTACTCCGCCCGCTGCCGGAACAGGGAGGTGGCTGTGTTGGCGACGGAATCGAAGGCGGGGACCGCGGCGAGGTAGTCGTCCGCGTAGTACGCGCTGGCCCCCCGGTAGTAGGTCAGCGTATCGTTCGGCGGGGCGTCGATGCCTTCCAGGGCAGTCCGGGCCGCCACATAGTCCCCCCGCTTGAAGTGCCGCATGGCGGTGGAAAAGGCCGGGTCGTCAGAAAGGCCCATGCGGGAGGGGAGGCCGGGGTCCTGGTATTCGTATTTGGCGTAGGGTGCCTTATTTTGCCCGCTATCAGAGGACCAGAAGTAGTAGGCCAGGCCTGCCAACGCCAGTAGCAATACGATGATCAGGTAGAGCCAGTAGGCATTTCGCCGGGGCGAAGCGTCGTCTACGTCATTCCACCGCGCCGCGTGTAACCGCTGCATCTCGGCCCGCAGATTGCTCGTCCCGACGGCCAGTTGAATCTCCCGCTGCGCCTCGATACGGTCCTTCAGGGCGTTGATCTCCGCCGGGGTTTTCCCCTCTGAGAGTCGGCCGAAGTCCGTGGCCGGGTCGCCGTTCAGGTAGCGTTCAATCGCGTCGAATTCCGCTTGGGTCATGGGTGGTTCAACTTGGCGCGCAATTGCTGTACGCAGCGGTACTTACTATTCTTTGCCGTTTGCTCGGTAAAGGTCATCAATTCGGCAATGCGGCGGAGGGGTAATTTTTCGAAGTAGAACAGCCGCAGGAGGCGGCGGCACTTGTCGCCGAGGGTGGCTAGGGCGGCCTCCACCCGCTCGATGCGGTCGCGGAGTTCAGGGTCGGTTTCGGGAAGAGTAGGTTCCTGCCCTTCCGACAGCACCACGGTCGCCAATTTCTTTTGCTTTCGCTGTTGACCGCGCCAGACGTTCTTTGCGATCCCCTGTAGATAGGTCGACAGCTTCGCGTTGGCCTGCGGTTGGTACTTGCCCGTCCGTACGTTTAGATACAGGATGGTGACGCTTTCCTGGAATACGTCGAAGGCGTCGGCCTCGTTTCCCCCCAGCTTTCGCGTCTGGCGGGCCACGGGCGGGTGGTACCGGTCGTACAGGTAGGACAGGGCGGCAGGGTCATGGTTAGCGATGCCGGCCAATAGGTCCGCGTCGGTCATGGGGCAAGGAGTGCGAAGACGGGGAAGGTACGGATAATAAAGCGGGGCCGGCATGATGACCATTAGCGCGCATAAAACATAAAACCTCGAACAAACACGTCATTATGCACCGACTCTACCTCCTTTTTCTATTGCTGTCTGCCCTTCCCCTAGTCGCCCAGTACGACCCGTGCGGGTCTACGCTATCCGGTCCTACCGGCGCGGCGGGGAATTTCGGACAGACCCTGGCGCTCTCCGGCGACGGAAGCGTGCTCGCCGTCGGGGCCGTGCTAGAGGGTGAAAATAATGGCGGCGCGGTACGCATCTACCGCCGCAACGGAGTGGGATACGAGCAACTGGGGGAAACGATCACGACCGATGCGCCGAACGCCCTTTACGGAAGAGCCATCGCCCTGAACGGCAACGGCAGCCGCCTGGTATTCAGCTCCACCGAGCGGGGGGCGGGGGGGAATACCGGCTTTTCGGTCTACGTCTACGAGCTCACGGCCGAGGGCTACACGCTTACGGGCCTACTTCGTGGGTCGTCCTTTTCCCTGCAATTCGGGGCCGACCTGGACATATCGAACGACGGCACCCGCTTGGCGATCGGCGACCCCGGCCGGGGCATCGTCTTCCTGTACGACTACAACCCCGACAACGAGCAGTGGGAGGAGTTCGACCAGCGTATCGCCACCACCCCCTCCGGGGCCTTCGGTTCCCAGGTAGCGCTAAGCGGCGATGGACTTCACCTCCTCGTCGGGGCGGAGGAACCGGGGGCGGACAACGACCTGAACCCGGTCTTCCAGTACCGCTACGACGCGCTGGAAGACGCCTTTGCCGAAGTGCGGGAGTACAACGGACAGATCGGAGGGGCGGACTACGGCACGGCGCTGGACATCGACGACGATGGGGATACCTATATGATCTCCGACCCCGGGGAGGACGTCGGCCAGGATATCGAGGGCAACGTCTTCGTGTATCGCTACCGCCCCGACGGGACCCAGCGCTTCTTCGCCAGTGCAGTTAGCCCCTCCGACGACAGCCGTTTCGGGCAGTTCGGGGCGGCGGCCGCCCTGAGTGGCGATGGCAACACCCTCGTGGTTGGCGACTACAACTACGGCGATCCGGAGTTTTCGCGGGGGCGGGTATACATCTATGAGATACCGGAAAACGGGCTACTGACCCTGATCGGGGAGAATATCATCGGTGACGAATCTTTCTACTACACCGGCCGCGCCGTAGCCGTGACCACCGATGGTAGCCGGATCGCCGTGGGGAGCAGTCTGGCCAATAGCAACGATGGTCTGGTCCGGGTATATTCCTCCGACTGCCAGGCGGTCTCCACCCGCCAACCCGAACTCCCGCTGCCCGGCCTGAGCGTGTACACCGACGGTAGCCACTTGCGGGTGGACTTCGGCGAGATCGTCACCCAGGACGTGATGCATTCCACCCTGATTGCCGCCGATGGCCGGGTGATGGCGCAGCGTAGTGACCGGGGCGGGCGGGGCTACGCCTGGGTTCAGCATTTACCCCGCGGTGTGTATGTTTTGCGACTGGAGAGCGCGGGGCGGGTGCTGGCGCGGAAGTTTGTTTGGTAGGCTTGCACCTGCGCGCCGCCGCCCCCGGCATGCGTACAGGCCAAAAGCTGATCCCGAAGTTGATACTTACGTGGCTGTTCTGGAACGCTTGGTTCTCCTAAACCGATAACGGCTCCGTTGCGCTAGGTGAGAACTTTGGCGGCGACGGCCAGTGAAGGCCAGGTTCCCAACCGATCACCACTCCTCCGTTCCATACAGGTGTCTTTCGTGAATGATCTTACCGTCTTTCCACCGCTGGATCGATACCTGGCGGAAGTCCTTGCTGCCCCACTGATCGTGGGTAAACCGGTAGTGCCATTCGACAACGGAGATGCCGTCGGATACAATTACCCGCAGCAACTCCGCTGAGCGGTGCGAAATACTCGC
>CAZKPE010000118.1:0-3457 GCA_964554545.1 uncultured Lewinella sp. | reverse complement strand
ACCGCGAACGCCAGTAGGCAAACGCCGGTAAAGTAGACTCAGAATACGGGGAAGGGGAGGCAACTCAATACTCCGAAGGCCGCGAAGGGGAGTGCGAAGAGCCATTTACCGAGTCTGTGTATCATCGTGACCGCTTGATTTGTGATGATACAAAGATGGTATGAGCCCGGTGCCGAAACGTTGACCGATGGCAAAGTTTTCCCGGCCTCTGCGGCAAAGGGGGGCGGCGGCGCGCGGGTGCCGGGTTTTTCAATACCGCATCTGCCAACTACGGATTTTACCGTCTTCCACGACAAAGAGGAAATTAGCCTTATTGGTGTAGCCCCTACTACTGTACTGTCCGGTGACTACTACCTCCTTGCCCTCGGTCGAATAAGTCGGGCCATCGACGTGCCCCCCGCGGTCAATGATGTCGCTGCGCAGCCAGTCGAAAAATTTCGGACCTGATTTCCAGTCACCATTTCCGTAGGCCTGTTTTGCACCGTCAGCGAAGCAGGATCGGATGGCCGCGGCGTCGTTTGCGTGCATCGCCTCCATTAGGGTCTTTACCACCCGCTCCGGGGTATGGGGTTCGGTTTTCACTGGCAATAGTATGTTTTTCGTCCGGCAATATAGGTAGGACGGCTTAAGTCTTTCCCCATTAGTGCTCCGGCGCGGTGTAGCGGGCCACCCTATTGACGGCGACCAATTGTGGGTGACGGGATACTTACGCTCCCAGCTTTTTGGCCAGCGCCGCGGCTCCGAACACCTCGATCAAACTGAGCGGAATGGCGTACGGCAGAATGGCGTAAGGCAGTACGCCCATGTTCGCTACTACGATTTCAACCAGTACGAACCCCGTGAACCAGGACAGGAGGGCGGTATTCATCAGCGTAAATTTTCGGGAGAAGATCACGATAGCGACCGCGAAGAGCAGCGACCATACCAGCCACACGACCCCATTGGCGGGCGCATCGGGAAAGGTCAGTCCTAAGCGGGCGTAGTGATCGACCCAGTATTTCTTGAGCAGTAGCTCATTTCTTAGAAACAGCGTTCCGCCGATCCAGGCGAATACGGCCAGCACGGCGAGGAGGGTACGCTGCTGCATGTTGGATGAATTGTGTATACCTATCGATACCGGTGAATCGCGGTACGAAGGTGACCCCGGGCGGGGCAGTAAAACCTTGATCTAAGTCAAAGTTTTGCCTTGAGCCGGCTCAGCGTTGCTTCGGACATACCCAGGTAGGACGCCAACAGGCGGTTGGAAAGCCGCGTGAAAATGAGCGGCCGCTCGGCCAGCAGCCACCGCAGGCGCTCTAGTCCGTCGAGCCCCATAAAGGTATGCGTGCGCTCGAGGGACTTGGTGTAGGATTCCTCCAGCAACTGACGGTAAACGAGTTGAAAGCCTTCCACCTGGTCCGCAAACTCCCGGAAGGTGGCCCGACTAATGGCCAGCAGACGGGAGGCCTCGACCGAGACGACGCGCTCGGTGGAACGCTGCTGGTTGATAAAACTGCTCATGGCCGTGGCCCATTCGTTTTCGAACACCAGATGGGTCGTGCTCTCCTGTCCGTTGCGGTTGTAGGCAGTCAATTTGATGCACCCCTCCACGATAAAATAGCAGTGGTGGCAAATTTTACCCACCTCTACCAGGGTCTCGTTTTTTCGGGTTGTGAGCGGCTCAAAAGCGGTCAGCACCCGGTCAATGTCGGCTGGCGTGTAACCCAACCGCTCCGTAATATGCCGGCGTAGGTGTTCTCTCATGGTCGGTTCAGCGGATGACCAAAATAACCATTCTCCTTGTGAGTAGTGCCTGCACCCGCGCCCCGCCGCCCAAACGAAAAAAGCGGAAGCTCCCGGGGGAACTTCCGCTTCCATTATTCGCCGAGCGTCTAGCCTAATCAGCCGATACCGTCTCGCCGGGGCCGGCCACCCGCTCGCTCTCCCGCGCCTGGCGGAAGACGACCACGTCGCCGAACACGTCCAGTACGATCTGGCTGCCCGGCTGGATGGTACCCTCCAGCATCTGCTTGGAAAGTTGCCGCAGCACCCGCTTCTTGATCACCCGCTTGAGCGGACGGGCGCCGAACTCGGGGTTGTAGCCCTCCTGGGCCAGCCAGTCCATGGCCTCGGGAGCCACCTGTAGGTCGATCTCCTGGTCGGCGAGCATGCGCTTGACTTCCTCGAGCTGTAGCTCCACGATCTGGCGGATGTTGCCGCGGCTGAGCGGACGGAACATCACGATGTCGTCGATGCGGTTGAGGAACTCGGGGCGGACGGTCTGCTTCAGCACGTTGAACAGTGTATCCTTGGTTTCCTCCACGATCTCCTCCTCGTTGCCGTCCTCGATCTGGGCGAACTTCTCGCGGATGATCTCGGAACCGATATTGGAGGTCATGATGACCAGGGTGTTCTTGAAGTTGGCAACCCGACCCTTGTTATCGGTCAAGCGGCCGTCGTCGAGCACCTGCAGTAGGATATTGAAGACGTCCGGGTGGGCCTTTTCGATCTCGTCGAGCAGCACCACGCTGTAGGGCTTGCGGCGCACGGCCTCGGTAAGTTGTCCGCCCTCGTCGTAGCCGACGTAGCCCGGAGGGGCCCCCACGAGCCGACTGACGGCGTGGCGTTCCTGGTATTCCGACATATCGATGCGGGTCATCATATCGGCGTCGTTGAAGAGGTAGTCGGCCAGCGCCTTGGCGAGCTCCGTCTTACCTACCCCGGTGGTGCCCAGGAAGAGGAAGGAGCCGATGGGGCGGTCCTGGTTGCTCAAGCCCGTGCGGTTGAGGCGGATGGAGTCGGCGACGGCTTCGACGGCCTCCTCCTGTCCCACCACGCGGCGGTGCAGCTCCTCCTCGAGCTTCAGCAGCTTCTCGCGCTCGCTTTCGAGCATGCGGGTGACGGGGATGCCGGTCCAGCGGGCCACGATCTCGGCGATGTCCTCGCTGTCGACCTCCTCCTTCACCAGCATCTTGGCGTTGGACTGCATCTCCTTCAGCTGGTCGGTGAAGCCTTCTAGTTCCTTCTCGACCTCTGGGATCTGCCCGTAGCGGATCTCGGCGACCCGACTAAATTCCCCGGCCCGCTCGGCCTGCTTGGCCTCGTTCTTGAGCTGCTCGATGCGCTCCTTGGCCTGCTGGATACCGAGCACCACTTGCCGCTCGCTTTCCCACTGGGCGCGTAGTTCGTTGCGCTTTTCCTCCAGGTTAGCCAGGTCGGCGTTGATGCGCTCGATCTTGCCTTCGTCGCTCTCCCGCTTTACGGCCTCCCGCTCGATCTCGAGCTGGCGGATGCGGCGTTCAGTCTCGTCTAGTTCCTCGGGCATGGAGTTCATCTCCAGGCGCAGGCGGGCGGCGGCCTCGTCGATGAGGTCGATGGCCTTATCGGGTAGGAAGCGATCGGTGATGTAGCGCTCCGAGAGCTGCACGGCGGCTACGACGGCCTCGTCCAGGATGTTGATCTTATGGTGGGTTTCGTA
>CAZKPE010000117.1:10318-12017 GCA_964554545.1 uncultured Lewinella sp. | reverse complement strand
GCGGCAAGTCGATGAAGTGGTACGTGCTGGGTCTGAGCAACGCTTCGGGGATGTTCGACATTTCGGGGGCGATGTGGACGGTGAGTATCCTGTTCATCTACGGGCTGAAGAGCGCCTTCATCCCCTGGCTCTGGCCGGTGTGGAATCAGGTGTTCGTCTTCGTCTACCTGGCGATCTGGATGCGGCGTTCCAACGTGATGACGGGGGCGGAGTGGATCACCTTTCGCTTCGGGGAAGGGCGGGGGGCGCGGCTGAGCCACCTGATCATCGTCATCTTCGCCGTGGTGAGCGTGCTGGGCTTCATGGCCTACTTCTTCGAGGGCATCGGGAAATTTTGCGTGCTGGTGCTGCCCTGGGACCTGGCGGTGACTGCGGGTCCGCTGTTTCTCAGTTCGGCGCATTCCTACGCCCTGCTGATCTGCGGGCTTACGGCGCTGTACACGATCAAGGGGGGGATGTATTCGGTGGTCTTTACCGAGGTGCTACAGTTCGTGATCATGACGGTATCCTGCCTGGCGATCGGCTACATCGCCTACACCTCCCTGACCCACGAGCAGGTGATGGCGGTGGTGCCCCCCGGCTGGGACGATCTCTCCTTTGGGTGGACGCTGGGGCTGGACTGGTCCGACACCCCCTACGCCAGCGTAAACGAACGCATCGCCGCGGACGGCTTCGAACTCTTCACCGCCCTGATCGCGCTGATGGTCTTCAAGGGAATTTTCGCCAGCATCGCCGGCCCGGTGCCGAGCTACGATATGCAGCGCATCCTGGCGGCCGGCACCCCGGCGGAGGCGGCCAAGATGGGCTTCATGACCACCGCCGTGCTGTTCATTCCCCGCTACCTGATGGTGGCCAGTTTCGGGGCGCTGGCCCTGGTGTACCTGGGCCCGGAGATCGCCGCGATGGGCAGCGCGATCGACTTCGAGCAGGTGCTGCCGCTGGCCATTCAGCAGTTCGTGCCGACGGGGCTGAAGGGACTGCTGCTGGCTGGTTTACTGGCGGCCTTCATGGGGACCTTTTCGGCCGTAGTCAACTCCGCGCCGGCCTACCTCGTAAATGATATTTACAAAAAGTACATCGCCCCCCATGCGCCCCAGTCGCGCTACATCACCCTGAGCATTTGGTCGTCGTTGCTGTTGGTCGTGGTGGGTATCGCCTTCGGCTTTTACGCCACCTCCCTCAATCAGCTCACCCTCTGGATCACCGCCGCGCTCTACGGGGGCTACGCCGCGGCTAATGCGCTGAAGTGGGTGTGGTGGCGCTTCAACGGCTATGGCTACTTCTACGGGATGCTGTTCGGCTTGATCGCCTCTACGGTTAAGCTGTTCGTGTTTCCGGAATATACGGATATATACATCTTCCCCATCATTCTGGCCTGCTCGATCGTCGGTTGTTTGGTGGGTACCTACGCCTACCCCCTCGGGGACCGGGAAGCCATTAAACGCTTCTTCAAACAGACCCGCCCCTGGGGTTTCTGGGGTCCCATCGCCCGGGAGGTGATGGCCGAAGACCCCACCTTCGAGCCGAACCGGGACTTCGGGCGCGATGCCATCAATATCCTTATCGGCATCGTCTGGCAGATGTCGCAGGTGGTTATCCCGATCTACTTCATCATCAAGGACAATGAGCGGATGGTGCTCTGGTCGGCGGTACTCGTACTGACCACGGCACTGCTGAAGAAGTTGTGGTGGGATCGGCT
>CAZKPE010000117.1:7498-10218 GCA_964554545.1 uncultured Lewinella sp. | reverse complement strand
CATCACCGGCACCTTCATCGACGAGATCAGCCACGACATTCCCCACCAAAACTGGGGGCCGGCGGAGTGGGAGGCCGACTTCCGCCACATGCAGGCCATCGGCATCGATACCGTCATCCTCATCCGGGGGGGCTACCGCCGCTTCCTCACCTATCCATCGGACTACCTCATCACCCAACAGGGCTGCTACCGCCCCGGCCAGGACCTGGTCGAGCTCTTTCTCACCCTGGCCGGCCGCTACGGAATGACCCTCTACTTCGGGCTCTACGATAGCGGACGGTACTGGGATACGGGCAATCTGCAACATGAGGTGGACGTCAACCGCTACGTGATCGATGAGGTCTGGGCTCGCTACGGTCACCATCCGGCCTTCGGGGGCTGGTACCTGAGCATGGAGATCAGCCGCCGGACGCGGGGGGCGGTGGAGTCGTTCTACACCCTCGGCCGGCAGTGCAAGGATGTAAGCGGCGGCCTGCCCACCCTGATCTCCCCCTGGATCGACGGCAAGAAGGCCGTAGCCGCCGCCGGTAGCGCCCTCACCAAGGCCGAAGCCGTCAGCCTCGCCGAGCACCAGGCGGAGTGGGACGAGATCTTCTCCGGCATCCACGAGGTAGTGGACGCCGTGGCCTTCCAGGACGGCCACATCGACTACCACGAGCTAGACGCTTTCTTCTCGGTAAATAAGCAACTCGCCGACCGCTACGGACTGGCCTGCTGGACCAATGCCGAGACCTTCGACCGCGATATGCCGATCAAATTCCTGCCCATCAAGTTCGAAAAGCTGCGCCTAAAGTTAGAGGCGGCCGCCCGCGCCGGCTACGAGCGGGCGATCACCTTTGAGTTCAGCCACTTCCTGAGCCCCCAGTCAATGTACCCCTCCGCCGCCCACCTCAACGCGCGCTACCGGGAATGGGCCGGTATAGTTAGCGTACCGCCCCATTAATCCGACCACGGGTTTTCGTTCGTAGCCTTAGCCAATCCAACTCGTACATGCGTTTCCTAATCGCCCTGCTGTTTTTCTCCGTGCTCTACTTGTCAGCCCAGTCGCCGGTCTCGCTGGTCGACCCCTTCATCGGCACCGCCGGCCACGGGCATACCTACCCCGGCGCGACCCTGCCCTTCGGCGGCGTGCAACTCTCCCCCGACACCGGCGACGAGGGCTGGGATTGGTGCAGCGGCTACCAGTACAGCGACCGCAGTGTGATGGGTTTCAGTCATACCCACCTGTCGGGTACGGGAATCAGCGATTTGGCCGACGTGTTGCTCATGCCCCATACCGGTACGCCCCACTTGCTACCCGGATTGAAGGACGATCCTGATGCAGGCTATCGGTCCCGCTTCGATCACGGCAGCGAGGTGGCCGAGCCGGGCTACTACGCCGTTACGCTGGCCGACTACGGCATTCGGGCCGAATTGACGGTGGACGAGCAGTGGGGCTACCATCGCTACACCTTTCCGGCGAGTGATTCGGCCCACATCGTGGTGGATTTGCTGCACGGACTGGACCGCCACCGCAGCTGGCTCACCGAGCGGGTGCTGGATAGCGAACTGCGGATCATCAACTCCTTCACCCTGGCCGGCTACCGCAGATCCACCGGCTGGGCCCACGTGCAAGATGTGTACTTCCAACTGCGGTTTTCCAAGCCGTTCCGGACCTTCGGGCTGGCCACCAATGGAGTATTCCGCCCCCAAAGCACCCTGGCCCGGGGGCGAAACATTCAGGGGTTGGTCAGCTTTTCGACGAGGGAAGGGGAGACGATCGAGGTTACCGCGATACTTTCCCACGAACCCTTTCCGGACGCGGCCCCGATCGCTGTCGGGGGGGCAGGCAAATCCTTCGATGAGGTCCGGGCCGCCGCCCGATCTACCTGGTCTACCGCCCTCTCCCCCATCCAGATCGAGGCGCCCGACTCGGTTAAGAAAATCTTCTACACAGCCCTCTACCATACGGCCCTGGCCCCCAACCGCCTCATCGGTGCCCGGGGGGATACGGTACTGACCACCCTGAGCCAGTGGGATACTTACCGGGCCGCCTTCGCCCTGCATACCCTCATTCGCCCGCGGTTGACCGAGGAACTGCTCCGCACACTCCTGAAGGACCACCGACGGAACGGCTACCTCCCCGTATGGAAACTGTGGCAGGACGAGGTGAACACCATGATCGGTGCGCCCTCGGTGCCCATCGTGGCCGAGGCCGTCCGGAAGGGCTTTGGACAGGACATTGCCTATGAACTGTACGCCGCTGTACGGGCTTCGGTGCTCTTCGATAACCCCGTCGCGCCCTGGACTTTTTTCAATCGCCACGGCTACGTACCCAACGACGTGGGGGAAAATTTTTCGGTTTCTAAGACGCTAGAGATGTGCTACGCCAGTGCCTGCGCCGCCGAAATGGCCCGGAGTCGGGGGGATACGGTAATCGCCTCCGGCTACGACTACCAATCCCGCTTCTACCGTAACCTCTTCGATCCCGACGTCGGCTTCTTCCGCGGGCGGGACCGGGCCGGAAACTGGACCCCGGACTTCGACCCCACCGTGACGAACGAGCGGGACTTCGTGGAAGCCACCCCCTGGCAGTACGGTTTTCATCTACAGCACGACCCCGCCGCGCTGGCCGAACTTTACGGCGGCCGGGACGCCTTAGCCGATAAGCTGGATTCCCTTTTCCTGGCCGGCGGCCCGACGATCGACGAGCACATTCTGGACATCACCGGCCTAATCGG
>CAZKPE010000117.1:0-7398 GCA_964554545.1 uncultured Lewinella sp. | reverse complement strand
ATTTCCGTCGCCCCCTTCGGCCCGGAGTACCGCTACGTGAAGGCGGTTTACCTGAACGGGAAGCGGCTGCGGCAGTCTACGATCGATCACCGGGACATCGTGGCCGGCGGTGAGCTACGCTTCGAACTGAGTACGGTGCCGGAGCAAACGTTTTAGCTAGGGGGTGAAAAAGCCCGGGTACTTCCCGATCCCTTCGTAAAAGAAGTACACTTCCCCGTCGAGATCGTAGCTCCGGTTCACCCCCACCATGCTGTCGAGCAGTTCAGGGCTGGGGTTATAGTCATTTACCTGTAGCAGGATACCCGGATAGATGAGATCGGTATGCTCGGGTACCTGTTCGCTCACGATTTTGTGTAGCTCCGCTTCGTAGCGGTCCAGTTCGTAGCGGTACACCTGGGGTACGGCGTAGTCGATCCATCCGGAATTCAGCCAGGTAGGCCAGTCCTGCAGATATTCTTCCTTACTCCAGGGGTAGATGCTGGGGGCCATCGAAAGGATCAGGGCGGGGTCGCGGGTGCGGAGGTGGTCGGTAAGCTCGTGCAAATACACGTTGAGGCGGTCGGCGCGCCAATCGATCCACTCGCTATTCTTGGTATCCCATGGCGGTGGATGACCATTATGCTCGGATCGGTAGAGGCTATCGGTGTAGGCATCATAGCCCGCCAGGCTAGGCTGAGCGGGTAGCCGGTCGTCCCCCTGGATACCGTCGACGGCGTAGTTATCGACCACCTCCGTGATCAGGTCGGTCATGAACTGTTGTACCTCCGGGTGAAAGGCATTCATCCACTGGAAACCATTTTTGGAGGCGATGGCCCCGGCCGTATCGCGGGCTGCCCAGTGGGGCCGGGCCTGAAGGATCGGTCCGCCGTCATCGGGACGGTCGATGGAGGAAGAGAAGCCGAACTCGAACCAGGCGTGTACCCGTATCCCCCGGGCGTGCCCCGCTGCGATGACCTCCGCCAGCGGATCGCGACCGGCGAATTCGGGTTGGATGGCTACCCCCGTTACCGCCTCGACCGTGCGGGAAGGAAAGGTAGTGCTGGCATCGTTCCACACCACGACGTAGATATCGGTAAAGCCCAGAGAGTCACAGCGGGCTATGGCCGCCTCGACATTAGCCCGGGAGTACAGGGCATCGCTGGCCACGTTGGTCAGCCACACTCCCCGTAGCGTCGGATTGGCGTCGCAGCTAAGTAGCAGAAGGCCGAGTAGGCAGCAGCTACCTAGTCGACATCCCACCACAGTCGGGTCGTCACGTCGTCCGGTCCGTCAAGCAGGTCGACCGCGGCTTCCACGGCTTCGCCATTCGTGTTCTTCTCGTAATCGAGGAAGGGGATGCGGCGGGGCCGTTCGCCGTTCGGCAGGGCGCTGTTTTCGGAGTTCACGACCGGATATAGGGGCGGCAGGTCGCTACGGCGCTGATCGGCCCAGGCTTCCATCCCGTCGGGGAAGAGGGCGATCCACTTTTGGCTGGCGATCTGCCGGCGCTGCATATCCTCATCGCCTCCGAACTTGATCGGGATATCGTTTACCGGGGGGGAGTTCAGGAAGTCATTCGGTGCCACGGGGGTCGCTTCCGATTGCTGGTAGGCCTCGATGGCGGCCGCGTCGGTGATTCCCCACTGGTTCATGCTGGCCTCGATGCCCCGGTTGTAAAGTTCCTCGGCCGTGCCGCCCATATTCCAGCCGTTCAGGGCACCTTCGGCCCGGTTGAAGTAGGCCTCGGCGGCGTGCAGGATGTTCTGAGCGGTTGTTCCCTGGCGAGTCCAGGCGGAGCCACCGCCGACTACCCAGCGGGTGCCGACATTGGAATTGGCATTGGCCTGATTGACCGCCTCACCCAACTGGGCGGGGTCGAGACCATTGCGAAGCCCCTGGAACTCCCCATCGTCGGTAGCGGGCTGGAAATAGATCCCAATGCGGGGGTCGTCGTAGCCCTTCAGTGCAGACTCCATCGCCGCACTCATGCGGAACTCGTTCCAGACGGAGATGCCCGCCAGTCCGTTCACGTCGTTGCCCGCAGGAGTTTTGGTCATGTAGGCATCGTTGGCGGCGGCTTCCAGAACCCCGCCGGCCACTGCCGCCTCGGCTTCGGCCTGCGCGCGGGCGGGGTCGACTTCCGAAATGCGAAGGGCTAGGCGCAGCCGTAGACTATTGGTGAATTTGATCCACTGGCTCACGTTGCCGCTGTAAATGAGATCGAAGCTACCGTAGGGGTTCTCCCCCGTAGCGCCCTGTAGCACGGTCGCGGCGGCGTCCAGTCGCTTGAAGAAGTCGTCGTATATCTCCGGTTGAGGATCGTAGGGCACGGTGGATAGCGGCTCCCCGGCCTGGAAGTAGGGGATGGGACCGTAGTAGTCCGTCAGGCGGTGAAAAGCGTAGACCCACATCACGCTGGCCAGCGCATGCTCCGCGGAACCCGGGTCCGTATTCTCCAGGATGTACTTCAGCTGGGGTACCGCCTCGGTGTAGATGGGGCGCCAGTGCCACTGCAGCCAGTCCATTCGGATCACGTTACGGTCGGAGGGAAAGTAGGTGGCCGTAGTGGCATAGTACTGAGCGTAGAGATCGGCGAAGAGGTTCTGGGCGACCTGGTAGCGCCAGAAAGCATAGGAGGAAGCAGACTGCCCCTTACTGAACAGGAAGGGAATCTCTTCCTCTCCGAGGGCGGTCAGTTTAGTGCGGTCGACATTGATCTCCTCGAAGTCTTCCGTACAGCCGGTCAGCAGGAAGAGACTAAACAGACCGACAAGGGCAGCGCGGGTATAGGCGGACATGCGGTTACGTGTTATCGTGCTCATCATTGTTATAATGTAATAGCTAAACTAGAAGCCGAGTTGCAAATTGAGGCCAATGGTGCGGGTGGAGGGCAGGTTACCATACTCGACCCCCTGGAAATTTCCGGCTCCCAACTGAATATCGGGATCGAAATTGAGTCGGCGCTCGGGGATACCGGGAATGTCCAGCAACGCTTTGCCCCGGTAAAGGAAGAACAAGTTCCGCCCCGTGAGAGCCAGCCGGAAGGTGCGGATGCGCAGCCGCTCCGGTAAGTTAAAGGTGTAGCTGAGGGCCACCTCCCGTAACCGGACGTTGGTCGCGTCGTAGGCGAAAAACTCGCCAAAGGAGTAGCGACCGCCGGAGACGCGGGTCCAGAGTTGTTCGGCATTGATGGCCGTGGTGTTCGGCGTGCCATCCTCCGTTACGGCGTCGAGTACCAGTCCTCCCTCGCGGAAGGCCGTGGTGTAGTCTCCCGTACCGTCGAAGGCCAGGTTGGCGTCCGTTCCCGAAACCATGACCCCGCCGAAGCGGCCGTCGATGAGGAAGGTCAGCCCCACGCCCCGGTAGTTGAAGGTGTTGAGCCAGCCGATGCTGAAGTCCGGGTTGAAGTTGCCGATGAAGGTCTGACCCCCTCCGGAGCCGATTGGCAGTCCGCTGTCATCCACGACGAAGTTGCCGTCATCGTCCCGCAACCAGCCTTCGGCGTAGAGGTCACCGTAGCGACCGCCTTCTTCGACGACCACCCCGGCGGTGCGGCCGAAGCCGCCACTGAGGAAGACCCGGTTCACGTCATCGGAGAGCTCAATGACCTCATTGACGTTCCGGGAGAAGTTGAGAGTCGTGGAGTGAGAGAAGTTCGTCGTCTCGATCGGCCGCCCGGTAATGGTAAGCTCCAAACCCTGATTCTGAATGTCTCCGGCATTAATGTACTGCTCGGAGAAGCCCGACGGGGCCGGCAGCGGCACCAGGAAGAGCTGGTTGACCGAATTGGTCTTGTACCAGGTCAGGTCCACGGCCAGCCGGCCACGCAGTACCCGCAGGTCGGCCCCCAGTTCGATAGATCGGGTGAGCTCGGGTTTCAGATCAGGAATATTCCGGGTGGCATCCTGGGCGATAAAGCCATTGGTCCCCCCCTGCTGTACCGAGAAAGTATTCTGCAGGCGGTAGGGGGCCGCGTCGTTGCCGACTTCCGACCAGGTAGCCCGTAGCTTGGCGAAGGAGAAAAAGTCGGGTAACCGGACCATGTCGCTCACGATCCAGCTCACGCCCACCGAAGGATAGAAGAAGGAGTGGGGGGCGGGCAGGGTCGAGGACCAGTCGTTACGCGCCGAGGCGTCCAGCACCAGGAAGTTCTTATACGCCAGCGTCAGCGTTCCGAATACCGACTGGTATTCCCGCTCGGATATGGTGGTTTGGGTACTGACGACGCGACCGAAATCGGCGGAGAAGGTGTTCGGCACCAGTAGCCCATTGGCGTCGACGAAGGTGTACTTACTCTCCCGTCGGTTGCGGGCCGTGCCGAGCAGAAAGTCGACACGCAGATCGGCATTGATGTCCTGGTAACCGTTGAGGAATAAATCGAAGTTGTTTTCCTGAAAGTAGCCGTTACCCTCCTGGTAGCTTCCCCCCGGCCCGGCGAAGAGCAGGGTGCGGTCGAAGAAGCGGAAGGTCAGTTCGTCGTTGCTGCGGTCGAGGTTGGCCCGGCCGGTCAGGCTGATCTGGTCGGTCAGATCGTAGGTCAGGCTACCGAGGAAGATCCGGCGATCGCGGCGGTCGGTATTCAGGGTACGGTTGAGCGTCCAGTAAGGATTCATGTAGATGGACGAGGTGGTCCAGTAACGCGGGTTGCCGTTCTCGTCCGCGATCGTTTCGTAGTCCCCTAAATCGACCGAGCGGGGAATCTTGTATAGGTTCTGCACGATACCGCTCTCCTCGCCGGTCTTGACCTTATTATCGATCTCCTGGGAAAGGAGGGTGGCCTTGAAGTCGGCCTTCAGGCGGCTGCCGACCTGCTGGGTGAGGCGCAGGTTGAAGTTGTTCCGGTTGAGTTCGTTATTGGGGATGATGCCCTGGTTCCGGTTGTTGGTAAAGGAGAAGTAGGCTTGCGTCTGCTCCGTTCCGCCGGAGAGGGCCACGCTGTTATCCAGGCTGACCCCGGTGCGGAAGAAATCGGAAACGTTGTCGGAAAAGGTCGTGGCCTCTCCCCCCCAGCTCCCGGCGGCGGTAGCGTTGGAGGTGCCCCCGTTGCCCTGACCGTAAGTGTTCTGGAAGTCCGGAAGGATCATCGGTTCCTCCAGGCTTACGGTGCTGTTCACGTCGACGCGGATCTTACCGGCCTGCCCCGACTTGGTGGTGATCAGCATGACGCCATTCGCCCCGCGACTACCGTAGAGTGCGGCTGCCGCTCCGCCCTTCAGGAAGGACACGCTTTCGATGTCGGCGGGGTTGATGTTGGATGCTCCGTCGATACTGTTGTAGCCACCGAAGTCGTTACCGACCTGTCCGCGGCTGGAGTTATCCACCGGTACCCCGTCGACAACTACCAGTGCGTTGTTAGATCCGGAGATCGAGCGGTTGCCCCGCAGGACGATACGCGCCGCCCCTCCCGGGCCGCCGGCTCCGGTGGTGACCGTCAGTCCGGCCACTTTCCCGTTGAGGGTATTGGCGAAGTTGGGGTCGCGGGTGACCCGAATCTGGTCCCCGCTCAACTCCTGGACGGAGTAGGTGATGTTCTTGGCCTGTCGCTCGATGCCCAGAGCGGTTACGACCACCTCGTCGAGGGACGTACCCTGAGACATGGCCACATCCACCGTGGTCTGACCTTCGGCAACCTCCACCCGCTGGTTCGCGTAGCCTACATAGGTGACGAGCAGGGTGGCCGGTTGTTCGGTTAGCGTGAGGGTGAAGTTGCCGTCCAGATCCGTTACGGTACCGCTGGTTGTTCCCTCTTGTAGTACCGTTGCACCAATGAGGGGTTCTCCAGTGGACTGGTCGGTCACCGTGCCGGAGATGGTTTGTGCGGCGAGTAGGCCGGTTAGCGAGAGTAGAACGGTGAGTAAAAAAAGCCGGAGGAGGGAGCGTCGTTGCGTATAGCTTCCCCCGATGGGGTAGTGAGTTACCATTTACGTCGATTAAGTCCGTAAACAGAACAAAAAATTGTCACTTTTCCAAAAAATTTTTTAGCTCCCGTACGCATTGCACCTGCGCCCGCGCCCCCTGCCCCGCCCGGAAGTTACCGCCGCCCCCCGAATTCATCCAGTGTCCGTAGCCAACTTTGGGAAAGCACGACCGAAATCGTAGCTGCCGACAGGCTATCGCGCAGGGGACTGCCTCGCTCGACGGCAATGGCATAGGCCTGGGGACGCTCCTCGGTAGGCTGCACGCTGGCGGCCAGAGAGTTATTCTGCCGTAGGGCGTAGCGAATGGCCGTTTCGTTATCGACGAAGTAATCGATGTCCCCCTTCTGCAAAGCGCGCAGCCCCGCGCTCGCATCCGGGAACGAATGGACATCCAATTCTTCCCGTTCCAGGTAGCGGGCCGCGGAGGTTTCCGCCGTCGTACCAATTACATGGTCTTGCAGATCTTCCGGAAAACTGATGGTGTTGCCCTGGTTCAACGCGCTCACCACCGCGGCGGTCAGACTGGCGGTGATGGCCAGGGCGGTCAGCATCCAAAGCATGGCCACGATGCGACCGCCGAGGGTGGTCGGGGCCTTATCCCCGTAGCCGATGGTGGTCAGCGTCACCCCCGCCCACCAGAAGCCGGAACCGATACCCTGGGCGAGGGTACGTTCGCCGCCGAATTGCTCGCCGTTGTCGCGCCGCTCCAGGAAGTACACCAGCGTCCCGACGATGATCAGCAGCACCGAGAGGGAAAGGATGATCTTCAAAAATTGGACGGAGAGCAGGTTTTTCGCCACCCGCCAAATGTCGCCGCGCTGCGGCCGCGCCACGGCCAGGGTGCTTTGGTGGTAGGGGAAAAGGTAGTCCACCTCCCCCACCCCGTTCGCGGTGACCGGCGCCTCCAGCAGGACGTCCACCCGCCGGCCTACCAGGGGCAAGAGGCTATCTATGCCGGTTACGGGCTCGAAGCGGTAAGTCACTCCGGCGCGCTCGGCTACCCGCCGCCAGAGACTGATGGCCAGTCCCGTCCAGTTGCCCTGATCGTCGCGCATGGCGTAGGGGGTGGACTCGACGACGCCGACGCGCAGTTGGGTGGAGTCAGGCTGAGCGGCAAACAGGGCCGGAAGGAGAAAGAAGAGGAGGATGAAGTAGCGGTACACGCTGATGAAAAAGGCGGGAGGGGGTGGGATGTTTGCTTAAACTCCTACCGCGTCCGCAACCGCACCACCGGGCAGATGATCTCCTCCAGGCTGATCCCCCCGTGCTGGAAGGTGTCGCGGTAGTAGTTGTTGTAGTGGTTGTAGTTGTTGGGGTAGAGGAAAAACTTATCCTCCTTGGCGAAGATGAAACTGCTGCTCAGATTGGGGCGGGGCAGCTTGGCCTCCTTCGGCTCCCGCACTTCCAGCACGTCCCGCTGCTCGTACTGCAGGTTGCGGCCGAGCTTGTAGCGCAGATTGGTGCTGGTGTCGCGATCGCCGACGACCCGGCTGGGGGGATT
>CAZKPE010000116.1:0-12031 GCA_964554545.1 uncultured Lewinella sp. | reverse complement strand
GAAGTAGGAAGTAGGAAGTAGGCCACCACAAGCTTTCTCGATGTCCCGGAGGGAAATCGGATTGGGAGAAGTTGCTGGCCGCGTCTGCAGCTCGGTCGGGTGGCGGGAAGGGAAGAGGAGCTAGCCTACCAGGTAGGGGGTGCGCGCGAGGGGAGGAGGCGATCTATGCAGGGAAGGGAAGTAGGTTTCGCTGCGTGGATAGGGCGGACACGGTTAATTAGCCAGCTAATGCCGGGCAGTAGACGGCTGAGTAATACCGCATCCCGTTGCAACTCACCGAGTTCATTATAGTCCTTCCGGGTACGGAAGACGCGACAGTCGCACAGCTGAGCCCGTAACCGTCGGGCGATACGGGGCGATTGCCAAGGCAAGCCGGCGAAAGCATCCGCGTCGAAGGTCTTTCGTTGCAGTCCGATCAGGTAGGCACCACCCCGGGCATCCGGCCCGATGACCTGCCGGCCCCCTTTCAGCTCCCTTACCGCCCGCTCGATAGTAGCGACCGACAGGTCCGGGCAGTCGCTTCCGACGACCAATACCCGCTCATGCCCCCGCCCGAAAACCTCCCGCACGGCGCGTGCGAGCCGGGTGCCAAAGTCAGCTCCCCGTTGCTTTTCTTCACTACTGCGGTAGACCGGCAGACCGGTGCGGGCCAGTGTCGCCTCCGTATGCCGCAACAGCGCCTCCCCAATCCGCCGCCCCCGGTGGCCGAACCGCTTGGCGCGCGCCTCCGCCGGGGCGCTGCGGGCGAAGAGGAGGATGGCGGTGGGGGCGTTCACGGGGCATAGGTACGGCGGAAAGGTGCGCGTAATTCTCACGAAGTCATAACAAATTCAAAACCGTTGCCCGGGACTCTTTTACAGCGAATAATTGTACACCGTGGCGGAAAAATCCTCAATCCGAATGGAGTCCGTGATGTCCGCCTGATTGTACAGATACCCATCGTACGCCAGATCGGTACGGATGAGCAGGTTATTGCCCCGCCGGCAAGAGCCACCGGTTTCGTAGGAATAGCTAATCCGCTGCGTCGCGGTATGATCGTGATGGTCGACGTAGTACGGGGGACCGTTGGAAATTATAGACTGGTAAGCCCTGCCACCCGCTTATAATTCGATCAGGACATAGGAACGGATGCTATCGGATTCCCGAATCGCCGACTCCACATTCGGATACAGATTAGCGGCATTCAGGTTCCCGGGCTCATTACCCATACTGATCAGCCGCGTCGCTACGGCTTGAACCCGTCCGGGAAATGAACTGAAGTTGATCCCACCGGTAGCGCTGGATAGGCCGGTAGCCCCCAAAGTAGCACCAGACACAAGCTGTTTGAACTCCAGTTGAGTACAGAAGTCGTAACTGGCATCCTCCCCGGAAAGAGTATCGACCGCGGCGTAGCGGTAGCTGACCGGATAAACCGGATGTAGCGGTACGCTTGGTTCCTCACGCTCGCAGGATGAGGTCTTTATCAGCAGTATCGCAAACAGAAGTAAAACAGGTAATCGATACATCTATAGGGCTTAGGTAATTTCAAATTCCAAGGACGAACTGTAGAACAAACAACGTGCTCAAAATTAGTCTTTCTTTCCAGCCACCCCCGCACCCGCGCGCCGCCGCCCAAACACTATCTTCGCCCCCCCGTGACCCCCAGCCCGCTCTACTTCCTCCCATTGCTGCTATGCGCGCAGTTCCTGGCCGCCCAACCCGTCTTCGACCAGCGTGCAGCCATTGAACCGCCGAAGGCCACCGCGGTACGCTTCACCGACGGCATCACCGTAGACGGCAAACTCGACGAACTAGCCTGGCAGAACGGACAACCCGCCCGCGACTTCTGGGAAACCTTCCCCACCGACACCGCCCGGGCCACCTACCCGACCGAAATTTACTTCGGCTTCGACGACGAGAACCTCTACGTGGCCGCCCTCTGCCGCACTACGGGACGGAACTACGTCACCCCCAGCCTGCGCCGCGACTTCCGGGCCGGGGGCAGCGACAACATCACCTTCCTTTTCGATACCTTCCGTGACAAGACCAACGCCATCGTCTTCGGCATGAACCCCTACGGCGTTACCCGGGAGGCGCTGATCTACAACGGGGGGGAGAACAGTGGCGACTTTCGCGAGGAATGGGACAATAAGTGGGTGGGCGAGAGCTACATCGGCGAGGACTTCTGGAGCTGCGAGCTCAAAATCCCCTTTTCCAGCCTGCGCTTTCCCGACGGGTCCACCGAGTGGTACTTCAACTCCTACCGCTTCGATACCCAGACCAACACCCGCACCACCTGGCACCGCATCCCCCAGAATCAGATCATCATGAGCCTGGCCTATATGGGCTCCCTGCGCTTCGAGGGCGGTGCGCCCCGGGCCCAGGGCAAGAACATGACCGTGATCCCCTACGTGGGCGGCGGCACCCAGCGCGATTTCGCGAGTGAGCAGGAAGCCACCTTCGACTTCGACGTGGGTGGCGACGCCAAGGTGGGCATCGGCTCGGGGCTGAACCTGGACCTGACCGTCAACCCCGACTTCAGCCAGGTGGAGGTCGACGAGCAGGTCATCAACACCAGCCGCTTCGAGCTCTTCTTTCCCGAGCGGCGGCAGTTCTTCCTGGAGAACGCCGATCTGTTCGGCAGCTTCGGCTTCGAGCGGGCCAACCCCTTCTTCAGCCGCCGCATCGGGGTCACGCGGGACACCAGCACGGGGCAAAACATCCAGAACCCCATCTACTTCGGCGCCCGGCTGAGCGGGAAGGCCACCGATAACTGGCGGGTCGGGCTGCTGAGCATGCAGGCGGCCCGCAACCTCGATCAGGGACTGCCCAGCTACAACTACACCGTGGCGACCACCCAGTACCGCGTCGGCGCGCGCAGCAACGTGGGGGCTATTTTCGTCAACAAGCAGGACTTCACCAGCCAGGCCGACACCGCCGAAACCTACTCGGCCTTCAACCGGGTGGTGGGCCTGGACTACAACCTGGCCACCCGCGACAACCGCTGGAACGGCAAGGTCTTCCTGCACCGCAGCATCAGCGACGGGGAGGAGGGCAACGACTACACCCACGGCCTGAACCTGGAGTACCGGGTGCGCAACTGGAATATCGAGTATGCCCACCTGTACGTCGGGGAAGAATACAATGCCGAGGTCGGCTTCGTGCCGCGGCGGGGGTACTTCCTGGGCACTTTCGAGGCGGCGCGGCTGGACTATCCCAGCAATCCACGAGTGGTGCAAAAGGGACCTACCGTAGAATTAGAAGCCTTCTTCCAGCCCGATGACGGCCTCATCGACCGCAGTGCCCTGGGGGGCTACGAATGGAACTTCGCCAACACCAGCGAGTTGCGGGCCGAACTGGGGTACGAATACATCTTCCTCTTCCGCCCCTTCGATCCCTCCCGTACGGGAGCCGAGCCGCTGCCCGGTAACCAGGGCTACGGCTACACCCGGGTGGGGGCGGCGTACATGAGTGACCGGCGGCGACGCTTCGCCAGCCGGTTCGAGGCGGCGGCCGGGCAATTCTTCAACGGCAACAGCTACGAGATCGGCGGCGGACTGGTGTACCGCTACCAGCCCTACGGCAGCATCGACCTGGCCTTCAACTACCAGTACATCGACCTGCCCGCGCCCTACGCCAGCACGGGACTTTTCCTGATCGGGCCGCGCATCGATCTCACCTTCAGCCGCTCGATCTTCCTGACCACCTTCTTGCAGTACAACCAGCAGATCAATAACATCAACGTCAATGCCCGCTTCCAGTGGCGATTCGCGCCGGTGAGCGACTTCTTCCTGGTCTACACCGACAACTACGACAGCCTCGACTTCGGGGTCAAGAACCGGGCCCTGGTCGCCAAGGTTACCTACTGGCTAAACCTCTAGCGGGCGGCGGCGCGCAGGTGCACTATTTTTGCGGGGCGGCCGTTAGTCGGTTGCGCCTACTCTTCACTATGCAACACCTTTTTGCCTTTTTCCTCCTCCTGGGTATTTCGGTACCGGCCGCGGCACAACTTCAAATGAAGGGGTGGGAGCTCGGGGGCTGGGTGGGTACTTCCCTGTATCTGGGAGACCTCAACACCGACTTTCGGTTCGACCGACCGAACCTGGCCGGGGGGGTCATGGGGCGCTATAACTTCAACCACCGGATCGCGCTTCGGCTGGGAGCCAACTACGGGCGGGTACGGGCCTTCGATAGTGACAGCGACAACACCTTCGAGCGCATCCGTAACCTGAGCTTCCGCAGCGACATTTTCGAGCTCACCGGGCAGTTGGAGTTCAATTTCCTGCCCTACTACCACGGCAGCGACGAATACTGGTACACCCCCTACGCCTTCGTGGGGCTGGCGGCCTTCAATTATAACCCCACTACCCTGACGGACGCCGGCGACCGGGTGGAACTGCGCGAGCTCGGTACCGAAGGGCAGATGCGGGGGGAAGAATACCAGACCCTCGCCACGGCCATCGCCTACGGGATCGGTATCCGCTGGGACCTCAGCTACGAATGGAGCATGGACGTGCGGCTAAGCCTGCGCAATACCAGCACCGACTACCTGGACGATGTGAGTACCACCTATCCTGACCTGTCCGACCTGTCCCGCAGCCGCGGGGACGTAGCCGCCCAATTGAGTGACCGCAGCATCGTACCTACCGGCCAGGAACGCGTGAGCCGGGAGGGCACCCAGCGCGGCGACCCCAATCAGAACGACCACTACCTCTTTCTGGGGATAGGCCTGAACTACTACTTCGGGGATGTCCTCTGCCCGAAGATCAGTAAGCGGCCGCGGAAGAAGCGGTAGAGTATCAGCTGAACCATGAAAAATACACATACGTATGCTAATTTTTCATGCAACCCCTACCGCAAAAACCGCACCTCGGTGATCAGCCCCTCCTCTACCCGGTAGATGGCGATGACCTGGGTGGCCGGCTCCCCCCGGCGCCGCACGACGCTTTCGTGGTCCAGGACCCGGTCGCCCATCACGGTGCGGCTGACCAGTCGGCACTGCAGGTCGGGCTGGGTGGCGAACATATTGCCGTAGCGCTCCCGCATCTCTTCCTTGCCGGACATCGTGAGGCGGTCGGGAAAGGTGTAGATGCGGATGGAATCGGCGTAGGCACTCAGGAAGAGGTCGAGGTTGCCGGTATTGTAGGCATCCAACTGCCTCTGAACGGGGGTGATGACGTTGTAGGGATCGTCGGGGGACTGGGCGCGGAGGGGCGAGAGGCAAAGTAAGGCGAGGAGGGCAAGGAAGTGGTGCATGGGGGTCGGATTTGGACATCGGATGTCTAAGACATCCAATGTCGCCAAGTTTAGTAGCTCCAGCACGGCAAAGTGAATCGTAGGCCGGGGGGAACCTTACCTGGCTTCAGTCAGGATGGTCAGCCGCCGGTAGGCCGTCAGGGGGATCGACCCGTCATCCGTAACCTCCAGAATGAGGTGGAATTCCTGACCGGGGGAAGCGGAAGGAGGCAGCGTCAGGGTAAGTGAATCGGTGGTTGCTTCCCAACTACGCACTGCTTTCGGGTAGGTGTACCAGCGGTAGAAAAGCCGGTCTCCGTCGACGTCCGTTGAGGAGGTTGCATCCAGTGTGATCGTATCGCTTAAGGCCATTGTCATTTGCCGCGGCACTTTTGCCCCCCCTACCCGAATGCGCGCCTCTGGATGGTGATTCGCCCCGGCAAAATCGGAGACGCCCCAATTGACGCGGGCGGCGAAGTCCCGCTGAAAGGCCGGTCGCCAGCGGTGGACGGTAGCGGTGGCCGATACGTCCCCGTCCGGGAGGCTATCGCTGGCATCGAGGTAGAGCCGCCCGTCTTCGGTGGAGAAACGGCCGCCCCAGCCCCCCAGATCGGGCCGTTCGGGATCGTTCAGACCATTGGGCAGGAAGTGAAGAAAGGAGGGGCTATCCCCTTCCTTGAGGGCCCGGTGGGGGTTGCGGTCATCGCCGCCGGTATAGGTCTCGGTAGGATACATTTCGGCCAGGGGGTTGCCGCTGTTGAGGATGTAACGGTCCAGCCACCGGCGGGAGGTCAGCTCCAGATCACCCCCGAGGAACATGCCGCGGTAGGTAGAGGCCCACTTATCGCCCCCCCGGTCGAGTGCCAGAACTGCCCGCATCGTAGGGTAGCGTTCCAGTATCCACTCGACCGAACTGTCCTGCTTTCCGATGAAGTAGACACGCAGTTTGCCCAGGAATTCGCTGAATTCCGTAGTACTAAGCTGCCGCTCCGCCGACCAGAGCGCCTGGGCGAGGTCCGCGCCACCCCCCCAGACGGCTATCCCGACCGGCCCCTCCGCTTCCCGCACCCGTGCGACGATCCACCGCGACCCTTCCGTCTCCCGTCCCGATCCCACGTAGTCGGTGGCCGGTACGTGCCGGCTGTGCCCGGCGTGGCCCCGCTTGACCAGTCCGTGCAGGACATCCGATGTCGGGTAGCGGGGGTCGTGCAAGTGGAGCTTGTTTTCGATCTGCCCGTAGGCGTCGATCAATTCGTGGAGGAGAGTATCGGCCAGGATGGGCAGTTCGTAATCGTTGTTCGCATCGGCGTTGACGATCAATCCACGCAGGTCCAGATCGTTCGCGTAGTGCAGCAGCCGGATCATCGACTGCTGGTCGTCGGGGTCCTGCCCCAGATCGGT
Organism: uncultured Lewinella sp.; assembly: GCA_964554545.1. GTDB lineage: Bacteria > Bacteroidota > Bacteroidia > Chitinophagales > Saprospiraceae > Neolewinella. Next base: position 5,416 of record CAZKPE010000116.1, on the reverse strand, counting down.
AGTGACGATGAGGGCGGGCCGCTGGGCGGGCAGGGCGGCGGTGAGCAGGAGCAGGGTGGCGAGGATGCGCATGGTGCTGCTCAAGATAGCGATCTATCTTTGGGGATGTCCACCCCCCAACGTTTCCAATCCCTGCTTACCGACGGCGTATTTATTTGCCTGGGGGTAGGGTGCGCCGCCTTCGGCCTGGAGGGTTTTCTGCTGCCTAACCAGTTCATTGACGGAGGAGTGACCGGCGTCTGCCTGTTGCTGGTGGCTTCGCTGGGCTGGCCGCTTGCCGTCTTGCTCGTGTTGGTCAATATTCCCTTCCTGATCCTGGCGCGGGCGGTGGTCGGGCGGGTGTTCGCGATCAAGACGGCCGTGGCGATCGGGCTGTTGGCGACGGTGGTGGCCTTCGTGCATTTCCCCATCCTGACCGAAGACCGGCTCCTGGTGGCCATCTTCGGCGGCTTCTTCATCGGGGTGGGTATCGGGCTATCCATGCGGGGCGGTAGCGTGCTGGACGGAACGGAGGTGCTCGCCATCTTCCTGAGCCGGCGGGTGGGGGCTAAGGTCAGCGACTGGGTGATCATCATCAACGTGGCAATCTTCGTGGCCGCCGCGGCGGTACTTTCGGTCGAGCAGGCGCTCTACTCCCTGCTCACCTACATCGTGGCCTCCAAGGCACTGGATTTCATCATCGACGGGGTGGAGGAATACACCGGGGTGACCATCATAAGCCGGAAGAACGCCGCCATCCGTAAGGCACTCATCGAAGAGATCGGCTGCGGGGTCACCATCTACCGGGGGCAGGGCGGCTATGGGTATACCGGGGTGCAGGATCACGATCACCACATCCTCTACGTCGTCATCACCCGCCTGGAGATTCGCAAACTTACCCTGTTGGTTCAGGACATCGACAAGCGGGCCTTCATCACCATGAGCAGCATCAGCGATGTGCACGGTGGCATGATCAAGCGGCGACCGCTGGCGGATGATTAGCCACTCAGTCGATCCTGCAGGGTGGCAAAATCGATCAGATTAAGCGATTCCTGCCGCTGCCGATCCAGTACGCTGAACTCGTAGAAAGGGTTGCGTACGGTGGTCGGCGGTCCAAGCGGCCTTGTTTTGGAAAGTATGCCTACCCCCCAGTCGGAATCGATACAACAGGATTGCAAGCCGGCCATCCCCCGCCACTTCAGGAAGGCCTTCCAGGTCGTTCCGTTCCAGGTTATTCCCGCCGGGGTTTGGAAGTTGTGGTAATCTTCCCGGGCGTGCCAGGCGGTGGGGGGGTTGCAGTCGTGGAGCACGAGAAAGCCATCTTCCCGGATGAAGCGCAGGGCATTGGCCACATCCCGGTCCACCTGCTCGGCCAGGTGGAGGCCATCGATGAAAATAACATCGAAGCGCTGATCAGCGGATAAAATCTCGCCGGTAGCCAGTTGCTCGAAAAACACGTCGCTATTCAGGGGAAAATCCACCGGGTTGGCCACAAATTCCAAACCGGGGTCAACGCTATACTTCGTGGCAGCTGAAATCTTATCGTAGTTCTTCGCCGGGTTGCAGACCCCGACTTCCAGATAAACCGTGTCGCGGTCAAAGCGCTGTAGCAGGAAATTGATGATTTGCGTGCGGGAGGGAGTCTTCGCTTTTTCCCGCTTAGTGGCAGCCATTCCCTCCCGGTAGTACGGGTCCGTCAGGAGGCCTTTCCCACGGGCGTAGTATCGCAGGGGAGGAATTCGGTACAGCAGTTTCTTGAGCTGGATGGGTTGCGTGAACTATACTTCCACGGAAGCGGGTTAAAGATAGGGGATTCAATCGGTCGCTTCGACCAATAACTGGCTTGCTGCTATCTGGCTCAGCACCTCGGCGGCATGGTCGTCGTAGGCCACCGTGACGGAACCGTCGAAAGCCTCCCGGGCGATAACGGTCAGCTCGGTGTGCAAAGCCAGGCTGCGGTCATTGAGGAAGTGCAGGAAATCATTGGAAGAGTGTCCGAGGGCTCGCAAATACACGGTCTGGCCAACGGCAATCTCGCTAAGCGGGCGGTAGTTTTCCGCGGCGATCCGCCCGTCCGCGGTGGGGATGGGGCTGCCGTGGGGGTCGACCGTGGGGTGGCCCATCAGCTGGTCCATCCGGGCGAAGAAAGCGGGGCTATCCACGTGCTCGATTTGCTCGGCAATGGTGTGTACCTCCTCCCAGCCGAAGCCCATGCGCTCCACGAGGTACATCTCCGTCAGTCGGTGCTTGCGTACGACCAGCGCGGCGGCGGTGCGGCCGGCTTCGGTCAGGGTCAGCGGTTTGTACTTCCGGTAGTCGACCCAACCGCGCTCATTGAGCTTACGGACCATGCTGTTGGCCGAAGGGGTCGATACGCCGAGTGATTGGGCGAGCTCCGAGACGCTGGCCTTCCCCTCCTCGTCGGCGAGGGCCAACAGGGCTTTGAGGTAGTTCTCTTCGGTAGGCGTGGCCATGGCGTGAAGATAGTACGCCTGGAGAACGCCGTCGGCCGGCGCGTTGGGAGCAGAGCGACCTTCCGCCGTCCGCCGGCGGGGGGGGAAGGATTGGCGAATTGCGATTGGCGATTGGTGAGGACTGATTGGCTACCGCTGATATCAGCTCGCTCCGCTCGTCTACCAAGCGGTTGGGAACGCCGCCGTCCGCCGGCGTGGCGGGGGGGAAGGATTGGCGAATTGCGATTGGCGATTGGTGAGGACTGATTGGCTACCGCTGATATCAGCTCGCTCCGCTCGTCTACCAAGCCGTTGGGAACGCCGCCGGCCGCCGGCGTGAGGTGGTATGAAATAGAACTAAAGTTAGTACACCCTAACTTTTTTCCGAACCTTTCCCTATCTTCTCGCATTATCCGCTTGCACCCGCGCACCGCCGCCCAAACGCCTCGTCTGAACTGAATCACGAAATGCGTACCCTCATCTTCACCATTTTACTATTGCTTCCACTGGGTTTGCTCGCGCAAATTTCTGGACGAGTTGTGGATGTAGCGGGGGAGGGGCTTCCCTTTGCTACCGTAGCGAGCCCGGACGGTAACACCGGAACCGTTGCCGACGTGGACGGGCGTTTTACCCTCACTGCCCCGACTGACTCATTAACCGTATCGGCGCTCGGTTTCGTGACCCAAACCATTGCCACCGGGGGGGAGAAACAACTGGTGATCGTCCTGGAAAGCCGGGCAACCGTGCTCGAAGACGTGGTCGTCACCGGCACCATGAAGACCGTGAGTCGCAGCGCCAGCCCGGTACCCGTAGAGGTTTTTTCGGCCCGCTTCTTTGCGGCCAACCCGACGCCGAGCGTGTTTGAGAGCCTGCAGACCATCAACGGCGTGCGGCCCCAACTCAACTGCGCGGTCTGCAACACCGGCGATATCCACATCAACGGGCTGGAGGGGCCCTACACCATGGTACTGATCGACGGGATGCCGATCGTCAGCGGGCTGTCGACGGTCTACGGGCTGACGGGCATTCCCCGAAGTCTCATCGAGCGGGTGGAAGTGGTGAAGGGGCCGGCGTCAACGCTCTACGGTAGCGAGGCGGTGGGCGGACTGATCAACGTCATCACCCGATCGCCCGACGATGCACCTTTGTTTTCGGCGGATGTGATGGTTTCTGGCTGGGGGGAAGTCAACGCGGACGTAGGCGGGCGGCTGAGCGCAGGTGCAAAGGCGGATGGTATCATTGGCGTGAACTACTTTACCTACCAAAATCCAATCGATAATAACGGCGACGGCTTTACCGACCTGACCCTGCAGGACCGCATTTCGGTCTTCAGCAAGTGGTCCATCGAGCGGGCGCGGGGGCGGGAGTTCAGTCTGGCTGGTCGCTACGTCTACGAAGACCGCTGGGGCGGCGAGATGGACTGGACGCGGGCCGACCGGGGCGGTGACCAGGTGTACGGCGAGAGCATCTACACCAACCGCTGGGAAACCTTCGGCAGCTACCAACTGCCCGTGGAGGGGGAGCGGATCATGCTGCAATTCAGCGCCAATGGCCACTACCAGGATTCGTGGTACGGGGAGACGGAGTACCGGGCTACCCAGTACGTCGGCTTCGGCCAGCTGACCTGGAATAAGACGCTCGGCGTCCACGACCTGCTGCTGGGAGCAAGCTACCGCTATACCTACTACGACGATAATACGCCGGCTACGGGGGAGATTTCCCGCGTTCACCTGCCTGGGGCCTTCCTGCAAAATGAAATCAAACTGAGCGCCCGCAGTACCGTGCTGGCGGGCCTGCGTTACGATTACAATAGCTTGCATGGCAACATCCTCACCCCCAGGCTGAACTACAAATGGAACTCCGACCGCCAGGACGTCATCCGCCTGAGCATCGGCAACGGCTACCGGGTGGCGAACGTCTTCACCGAAGACCACGCCGCCCTGACCGGGGCCCGGGAGGTCATTTTCGCCGACGAGCTGGCCCCGGAGACGAGCTGGAACGCCAACGTGAACTACACCAAGAAGTACTTCCTGCCGGGGGGAACGGTGGTTGGGCTGGACGCCAGTAGCTGGTACACCCACTTCGGCAACCGCATCCTGCCCGACTACGACAGCGACCCGAACGCCATCATCTACGCCAACCTCGACGGTACGGCCGTGAGCCGCGGCGCTAGCCTGACCGCCGATCTGAGTTGGAGCGGTGGCACCACCCTGAACGTAGGTGCTACCCTACAGGACGTCTACACCGAAGAAGAGGGCGTACGCGACCGCCAGCCGCTGACCGAAAGCTTCATGGGCGTGTGGCAACTCGGCATCCCCCTACACCGCTACCGGATGCGGATAGACTACACCGGTAACGTCTACGGCCCCATGGAACTTCCCACCCTGGGCGAGCTGGACGAGCGGCCCGATGAATCGCCCTGGTTCTCCACCCAAAACCTCCAGCTGACTAAGACCTTCGCCAACGGGATGGAAGTCTACGGCGGCGTAAAGAACCTGCTGAACTACACCCCGCCGGCCAACAGCATCGCCCGCGCCTTCGACCCCTTCGACCGGGGGGTGGATTTCGCCGCCGACGGTAGTGTTATCCCGACCGCGGAGAACCCCCAGGCGCTGACCTTCGACCCGACCTACGTGTATGCGTCGAATCAGGGGCGGCGGTGGTTTCTGGGGTGGCGGTGGAGTCTTACAAACTAAGCCGCAACCCCACGAACCCGCTTCGCCCGAAGTCGATCAATTGCCCCCCGCCGCCGCCGGAATGCGCCCCGCCCCCGCTGCCCCCCGTGACCGGCACGCGATCGCGGTTGAGCAGATTTTTGACCCCGGCAGTCAGGGTAAGCCGGTTCTCCCAGAATGCTTTACTGGCCGTGATGTGTAGCAGGTGATAATCGCCGATGAAGCCCTGGGTGAAGGAACCATCGTCGGCCAGGACGTAGCGGTCGCGCCGGCCTACGTAGCGGTGATCGATACGCAGGGTCAGGCCCA
>CAZKPE010000115.1:0-12379 GCA_964554545.1 uncultured Lewinella sp. | reverse complement strand
CTACCTTACACCCCATGCGCATCACGAACCTCCTCCGCTCCACCGAAGAGAAGTCCATCCTGCCCCGCAAGAAGACGGGGGCCCCGCCGGGCACGATGATCTACACCGGGCAGCGGCAGACGGAGCAGGTCCACGTGCACGTCACGGCATACGACGAGCAGCGCTACGAAGCCGCCGAGGCTGCCGACACCCTGCCCCCCGAGCCCCCCGCCGGCCACACCCACTGGTACGATATGCGCGGCCTCCACAACCTGGAACTGGTCGCCGAACTCGGCATGGCCCACGGCATGCATCCCCTCGCACTGGAGGACGTGGTCGACGTACAGCAGCGGCCGAAAATGGAAGTCTACGAAAGCGGCATCCTGATCGTCATCAAGGCCTTCAGTTTCGAGGCCGGCAAGCGGCAACTGAGCATCGAGTCGGTCAGTATCTACGTGACGGAGCACACCATACTCAGTTTTCAGGAGGACGCCGGCGATCTTTTCCGCAGCGTGCGTAAACGACTGGAAACCGCCTCGGGCCGCATCCGCTCCCGGGGGGCCGACTACCTGGCCTACGCGCTGGTGGATAATATCGTGGACAAGTACTTCTCGGTCATCGATCAGATCGAGAGCGAGCTCGACCGGCTGGAGGATACCATTCTGCGTAAGCCCGAGATGTCGACCAAGTCCCACATTCACGACCTGCGGCTGGCCCTGCTCACGCTACGCAAAAGCATCAGCCCGCTGCGGGAACTCACCAACCGCTTCAGCGACACGGAAAGTAAACTCATCACACAGGATACCCAGGTGTACCTACGCGACCTACGCGATCACGTCATCCAGATCACCGACCTGGTCGAGACCTACCGCGACGTAACCAACGGCCTCTACGACCTCTACGTCAGCGAGATCAGCTTCCGGATGAACAGCGTGATGCAAACACTGACCATCGTCTCGACCATCTTCATTCCCCTGAGCTTCCTCGTTGGCGTCTACGGGATGAACTGGACCCACATGCCGGAACTGGAGACACGCTACGGCTACTTCGTGCTCTGGGGCGTGATGATCTGCCTGATCCTGGGGATGCTGGGGTGGTTTCGGAGCCGACGGTGGATTTAGTTTCCGTAAATTCGCGCCCCCATCATTCACCGACCAATGAATAAACGTACCCTCACCATCATCGCCGTTCTGCTGGCCCTGTTGTTTCTCGGCACGCTGGTCTGGGGAGTCACCACCAAGAGCCGACTGGAAGAGAGCTACTCCGAGAAGGACGCGGAAGCGGAGCAACTGGCCGTGCTGCGGGATAAGCTACAAGCCTCGGTAGACAGCCTGGGGGAGGCCTATACCGCCGCCACCGAAGAAAATGCCGCCCTGCAGGGGGAACTTTCCGCCGCCCAGGAAACCGCCCAGCGCGCCCTCTACGATATGCGTAAGGCGCAGCGGGCCCGCAAGAACGACAACGACGTGGCCTACCAGATGCGCGTCCAGATCGAGGACCTGATGAACGTGCGCCGGATGCTCGAAACCAGCATCCTCGAACTGACGGCCGAGAATAAGGACTTGCGCGTCCGAAACGTGGAGCTGCGCCGCGACCTCAGCACCGCCAAGACCGAAGCCTACGAGGCCGGCAAGGAAGTCGCCAGCCTGAGCCGCATGACCGAAACGATGGAGGAGGATATCCGCCGCATGACGCTGGGGGCCTTCCGCGCCACCGCCATGCAGGTCGACCTCCTGCGTAAGAACGGCTCCGCCACCGCTAATGCCAATCGCGCCCGCCGTATCTCGGTAAGCTTCGACCTAACGGACGTGCCCACCGAGTACCTCGGCGTACGGCCGATCTTCCTGGTACTGACCGATGAATCCGCCACCCCCGTCATCAGCGAAAACCCCGTACGCGCCACCGTAATGGTGAACGGAGCCGAAAAACCCCTCATCGCCCTGGAGGGCCGCGACGTCAACATCGAACGCAACCAACGCATCAGTTTCACCCACGAGCTCGACGATAAGCTGGACGAAGGATTCTACCGGGCCGAGATCTACACGGATGTGGGAATGCTGGGGTCGGCGAAGGTGCAGCTGAGGTAGTTCGGTAATCCTATAGTCGGAAGTCGGAAGTATGAAGTGTTTGCCATACTACCGACTTCCGACTTCCGACTTCCGACTACGAAACTTCCGACTTCTAAACTCTCTCCATGATCTTCCTAGAATTCGAAAAGCCCCTCGAGACCCTCTACGAGCAGCTCGCCAAGGTGAAAGAGGTCGGCGATGACGGCGTGGTCGACATGCAGTCCACTATCGAGGAACTGGAAACCCGCATCAAGCAGACGCGGCGGGATATTTACAGCAACCTCACCGGCTGGCAGCGCGTACAACTCAGTCGCCACCCCGAGCGGCCGTACACCTTGTACTACATCGAGCAGATGTGCACTAAATTCGTGGAATTGCACGGCGATCGGCGGTACGGCGACGATAAAGCGGTCGTCGGCGGTATCGGCAAGATGGATGGGCAGACGGTCGTTTTCATCGGCCATCAGAAAGGCGTCAACACCAAAATGCGGCAGTACCGCAACTTCGGCATGGCCAACCCCGAAGGCTATCGCAAGGCCCTGCGCCTGATGCAGCTGGCCGAACGCTTCGGCTTCCCGGTCGTAAGCCTGATCGATACCCCGGGCGCCTTCCCCGGCATCGAGGCCGAAGAACGCGGACAGGCCGAGGCCATCGCCCGCAATCTATTCGAGATGGCCCGTCTGCGGGTACCCATCGTCTGCGCCGTGATCGGTGAGGGGGCCAGCGGCGGTGCCATCGGCATCGGGCTGGGCGACCACCTGATGATGCTCGAAAACACCTGGTACTCCGTCATCTCTCCCGAAAGCTGCAGCAGCATTCTCTGGCGTAGCTGGGACTACAAGGAGCAGGCCGCCGAGGCCCTCAAACTGACGGCCGGCGATATGAGGGAGTCCGGCATCGTCGATGAGATCGTCAAGGAACCCCAGGGCGGTGCCCACAATGCCCCCGAGGAAATGGCTAAGATCCTCAAGCGACAGTTGAAAAAGGCGATCGCTGCGATTCAGGAAAAATCCGTGGACCAGATGCTCGACGACCGGGTAGCCAAGTATGCTGCCATCGGCCAGGTCACCCACGCGGAATGACGCGTTTCGGTGGCACCGGCGTCGCCCTCATCACCCCCTTCCGGGCCGATAAATCCGTAGACTATGTGGCACTGGGTCGGGTCATCGATCACGTCATAGCGGGCGGAGTGGATTACGTAGTCTGCCTGGGTACCACCGGCGAGGCCATCACACTAAGCAGTCAGGAATGTCGCGAGGTACTCGACTTCACCCTGCGGCACGTCGACGAGCGGGTGCCGGTGGTTGCCGGCTTCTTCGGTGGGAACTATACGGCGCACCTGGTCCAGAAGATCAGGGGCTACAATTTCGATGGGGTGGCCGGCATCATGTCCAGCAGTCCCGCCTACAGCAAGCCCCCCCAGGAAGGCATTTACCAGCACTATCTCCGCATCGCCGAGGCAGCCCCCCGCCCCCTCATCCTCTACAACGTCCCGGGCCGCACCTGCAGCAACGTACTGCCGGAAACGGTGCTGCGACTGGCGGAGGAGAGTGATCGCTTCGCGGCCGTAAAGGAAGCCAGCGGTATCCTGGGCCAGGCCACCGAGATCCTGCGCCACCGCCCCGAACACCTGTCGGTACTCTGTGGCGACGACCCCCTGACCACGGCCCTGATCGCCGTCGGAGGCCACGGCGGCATCAGTGTGATCGCCAACGCCCTACCCGGCCACTACAGCCGGATGGTACGGGCGGCCCTGGATAACGACGTCGCTACCGCCCGCCGGCTTAATTGGGACTTACTCGACGTCCACCCCCTCCTTTACGAGGAAGGCAATCCCGTCGGCATCAAGGCGGCCTGCAGCATACTCGGGCTGTGCGACAATCACCTTCGGGTGCCACTCGTTCCCCTTTCCGACCCCGTTTTTGAACGACTGCGGCGCGTACTGCATACGGTGCCGGCGCTGTCCTGAGCCTCTACCATGCGCTGGTTGCGAAACCTTCTCCTCCTCCTCTTACTGCTGCTGGGCCTCCCCCTGCTGCTCGTGGAAGTACTGGGCGACCCCATCGCCCGTCGGGTGGTACGCTCCCTCAATGCGCGCTTTCCAACCACCATCGCCGTAGAAAATTACGACTTGAGCCTACTACGGGCTTTTCCCCACCTATCGGCGGAACTCAGCGGGGTTACTATAATGGGTAGTGACGGCAGCCGCCTGTTGGAAGCCGAAAGCCTGGGCTGCCTACTCGACCTGTCAAGCCTGTGGGCTACCCCCCGCATCGACGCGGTCCGGCTGCGGCGGGGCAGACTGCAGCTCCTAACGGACGTAGACGGCAACACCAACTACCAACTGGCGGGTTACACTTCCGTGGGCGACCGGCAGCAGGAGGAGGTAGAGGGCGCGGACGCAGGTGCGGTGTTATTTCGGATAGACCAAGCGCAACTAACCGACATCATCGTCGTGTACCGGGACGATCGCCTGCAAACGGATGCGCTACTGCGGGTAAACGAGGCGGAGTTCAGCGGTAACTTCGGCAGCGAGCGCTATACCCTGGCGACCGATGCGGATGTACGCGTCAGCTACCTCGATCAGGCCGGCAGCCGTTACCTGACCGATCGGCCGTTTACCGTAGCCGGCGAGATCGCGATCGATCAGCGAAGAAGTAGCTATACCTTTTCCCCCTTGCGCACCACCTCCGGGGAACTGACTCTGGAAGCTACCGGTGAGGTAACCACCCGCGACGAGGGGCTGGCTTTGCATATCGTTGTCAGCAGTTCCGCCGATCGACTGGAAGATGTCATTCAACTATTGCCCCCCAACTATGCCCGTCACCTTTATGAAATGGAAAGTCGGGGCGATCTGGAGCTGGGAGCCACGGTGATCGGAGACTGGACCGCCACCGATTACCCCCGACTCGACGGGCGACTGCGCTTTACCGACGGCCGCATCAGTCATCCGCGCTCCGACATCACGGGGCGGGGGCTGGACCTGGCGGCCACATTCGCCTTCCTCGACGGCCCCCGGGGCGGGGTACAGACCCTGTCCATCGACCACCTGAGGGGGCAACTGAACGGGGAAGATTTCGAGATCGCCTGGCGGCTCGAAGACCTGCGCGACCCTCGATTAACCTTCCGGGCCAATGGCAACTTCCCGCTGGCCACCCTACCGGCCCTGGCGGACAACGGAAGCGTTACGGAAGGAGATGGGCTACTACGTATCGACGAACTCCGGCTGGAGGGCAAGTACGAAGACATGCTGCGCCCCCGCCGAATGGGACGGGTCAGTTCTTCCGGGAGAGTGACTTTCGAGGGGGCCGAACTCACGATCAACGAGCACTCCCTACGCTTCCCGGCCGGTACGCTTACGCTCGGGAACAATAGCCTGGAGGTAGCCGACCTAATCATCCAACTAGAACAAACCGATCTACTGCTGAACGGGCGGGCCGAAAATTTCATCCCCGTCCTCTTCGCCGACAGCCTCAACAGCCAGGACGCCAAACTAAACTTCCGGGGGAAACTGAGCGGGGAGCGACTGAACATAGCGGAAGTCCTGGCCCTGTCCGGGCCCACCGACGAGGAACTCGAGATCGCCACTACCACCAGCACGCGGGATAGTCTGGTACAGGCCGGTAATCTGCGTCGCGCCCGGATCACGGACCTGTTGCAGGGTACCTTTGAAAGCCGAATAGACCGCTGGACTTGGGACGAGATGCGGGGGGATAACTTCCGCGGTCAGTTCATCTTCCGCCCCGGTCAATTGAAGGTGGCCGGAGAGACCGACGCTATGGAGGGTCACTTCCGGGTGGATGCGACCAGCTTTTTCAACTTCACCAACCGCATCGAGGCGCGGCTATCGGCCAGCGGCGTCGACGTGCGGGAGTTCTTCCAACAGTCAGACGACTTCGGGCAGAACTTCCTTACCCAGGACAACCTCAGTGGCCGGATGAATGCCCGCCTCCTGCTCCACCTCAATTACGACGAGAGCGGGGCCGTCGACTACGACGAACTGCGTGCCCTGGTGGGGATGGAAATCCTGGACGGGGAATTGCGCGATTTTGCCCTGCTTGAAGCGTTCGCCTTCGCCCTGAAAGCCGGAGATCTGGAGCGGGTCCGCTTCGAGCGTTTAGCCAACTACTTCGAGATCCGCGACCGGACGGTCTACCTACCCGCCATGTTCATCCAGAGTTCGGCGGTCAACCTGACGCTAAGCGCCGCTCACACCTTCGATCAGCAGCTGGAGTACTACCTGAAACTCAACGCCGGACAGGTGCTGGCCAACAAGATCAGCCGCCACGACCGGCAATTGGAAGTACTGCCGGCCCGCAATGGACTCTTCAACCTGTACTACACTATAGAAGGCCCTCTGGAGGACTACACCGTGGAAACAAACCGACAAGCGGTGAAGACGCAGTTCCGGCGGAGCGCGTACCGGCGCAATCGCATCGAAGCCGAACTGCGCGATCGCTTTCGGGAACCAATTGTGTTCCAGACGACCGAGGTGGAGGAGGAAGACCTATAACATTGGCCCTTCCCCGGTAGTTATGTCTTTGCTACGAACACCACACTTCACCGACTTGCGCTACCTCCTGCTTTCGATCCTGCTGCTTGCGTGCATCGATTCCCTTCACGCCCAAACGGAAGGCGCCCCCGACTTCATCTGTACCCGCAGCGAGGCCGGGGACGAAGTACTGACGTGGCGTAACCCAGTCGACTTCTGTGGCGACTACCTCGGAACGGAGATCTACCGCGCTTCCTCCGCATCCGGCCCCTACAGTCTCGTGGTTACCCTGGCGGATTCAACGACGACCGAGTACCGCGACCCCAACCCCACCGGTGACTTACTGTACTACTACCTGCGCTACGTCGACGGTTGCCCGACCTTCGATCCGCCGACCAGTGACACTTTGGACAGCTTCATTCCCCAGACGCCTGACGTACGCTACCTGAGCGTGGAGAACGGGGGCCTGCGCATCAGCTGGAACCCCAGCGTATCCCCGGAGGTCAGTGGCTACGCGATCCTGGAGGTCACCCCGACGGGTATCGTACCGCTGGACACCGTCGGGGCCGTGACCGACTACCAGATCACCGGCGTACCGGCCGACGAACTGACCCTGCGGCAGTACCGGGTGGTGGCGATCGACCGCTGTGGGAACGACAGTCCCCAGAGCCGCATCGTGTCAGCAACCGGTCTCCTGGCCCAGGGGGGCCGCGATTGCGATACGGACATCCGCCTGCGGGGGGACGATACCGCCGACGACTTTGTACTTAGCGAGCCCGTAGCGGATGCCGAGCTGTATGCCTCGGTGGACGGCACCCCGTTTGAGCGGGTGGACTACACCGCTGCTCCCGATGGGCAAGCTATCGTATTCGAGAGGGGGCAAGATGGGCAGAACATTTGTTTTTTCGTGCTGACCCGGCTGGTCGCCGGAGACTCCGTACTCACCGATACTGTTTGCCGAACCATCCGGATCAACCCGATTCTACCGGAAGTCCAGCTGTACGGGGCCGAATTCGACGATACCGGCCGCCTCATCGTGAAGCATTCCGCTGGTGATCTCGGGCCCCTCCTCGCCGAAGCCACCCTGCAGGTCGGCGGGGCCGGTCAGCAGGACGGGCAGCGGATTCCGCTTTCCCCCACGGATTTTAGCCCCGGCCGGGTCACCGTTTCGGTCCCCATCCTTCCCGAGCGGGGTATTGCGGTCCTATTGGACTTGTTCGATGAGTGTGGCAATCAGGTGGTGACTAACGTGGCCAGCCCCATCTTCCTCGCTGCCCGCTCCTTATTTACCGAGGTGTTGTTGAACTGGCTACCCGTCGGGAATGACGGCCTGCCCGGCACCACACGCTACACCGTTCTGTACCAGCAGGGGGATAGCCTCCTATTCGAGATTGCGAGTGGCATCGATGAGCTGTCCTATACCGATTTCACTACCGGTACCGCTTGCTATCGCATTGTGGGCAACTTCACCCCGGCGGACCGCGACACCACCCTCACCTTTCGCTCGAACATTGCCTGTGCCGTGGAGGAGGCACGGGTGTACATACCCAATGTATTCCGCCCCGCCGCTCAACGTCCCGAGAACCGGATTTTCCGGCCCATTCTGACTACCCTGACGGGGGTCACCAACTATTCGCTGCGGGTCTACAACCGGTGGGGGGGGCTGAGTTTCGAAACCGATGATCCGCTTTCCGGCTGGGCGGGGAACGTTGGTGGGCAGGCCGCTCCGGCGGGGGCCTATCTTTTCCACCTCTCCTTTCTTCAAGATGGAAACTTACGGGAACGGACCGGCGTTGTGCAGTTGATGTATTAGCTTTGCATCCCCGGTTGGGTGGCCGAGTGGCTAGGCAAAGGTCTGCAAAACCTTGTACGGCGGTTCGAATCCGCTCCCAACCTCTTCCGAACGCCCTGCCGTACCTTACGGCAGGGCGTTTTTCGTCCCACCTTGCACCTGCGTCCGCGCCCCATGTTTCGTCCGCTCATCGTTGCACTGCTTCTACACGCGCTCCCCGTGGCGGGCCAGGAACTCCCCCCCGTGACCAACTTCCCGGTGGAAGAATTTCAGGCCGGGAGCCAGACCTGGGCGCTGGCACAGGATGAGGACGGGTTCATCTACGCCGCCAACAACGAGGGGTTACTGGAATTCAACGGAACGCGCTGGTACCGCTACCCCAGCCCCAATGAGTCGGTGCTGCGGTCGGTACACTGCGCGGACGGCCGCGTCTACACCGGTAGTTACATGACCTTCGGCTACTGGGAGCGGCAAGCGGAGGGAAGGCTGACCTACACCAGGTTGAGCGATCGGGTAACGGACCAACTGGTGGCCGACGAACAATTCTGGAACATCCTGAGCTTCCGGGGGCTGCTGGTCTTTCAGTCGCTACAGCAACTATTCCTCTACCGCGTGGCGACCGGTGAGCTGACGCGGTTGCGGCCGCCCGGTGGGCTGCTGAAGAGCTTCCTGATCGACGACGATTTATTCTTCACGGGAAACGACGGCGGCATCTACCGGGTCGCGGAAGGAACGATCCTTCCGATCGCCATGCCCCGCCCGCGAGCCGGTGGGATCGTTCACCTCTGGAAAGCGGGCGGCAGGCTTTACGCCCAAACCGCAACCGCCGGTACGCTCGTAGTGGAGGGGGATCGGCTGACGGCTACCGACCGCTTCGATTTTTTAGCCGGCCGGCGGGTGTACAGCGTCATCAGCCTGGAAGATGGCGGGCTGGCCTTCGGCACCGTGTCCAGCGGCGTGTACCTGACCGGGCCGGGTGGCCGCTTGCGCTACCACCTGGACCGCATCAACGGGCTGACGAATAACACCGTTCTGTCCCTCTTCCAGGACCGGGACCGGAACGTATGGGTGGGCTCAGACAACGGGCTGAACTGTATCCACTTGTCTTCTCCCCTGCGCTCGTACACGGACCGTAGTGGGCGGATAGGTACCGTATACGCTGCCGCCCTGCACGCCGGTCGCCTGTATTTGGGGAGCAACCAGGGGCTGTTCGTTCGGGAAGGGAACCGATTTCGGGCCATCCCCGGCATGGAGGGGCAAGTCTGGTCGCTATTCTCCTACGGGGGCACGCTCTTTTGCGGGCACGATGCCGGCACCTACCTGATCACCGACGAGGGGGTCAGGCCACTGCGCACCGGAACGGGAACCTGGACCTTCGCTCCCGCCCCCGACCGGCCCGACCTGATCATCGTTGGTGGCTATCGGGGGCTATCCATGTTGCAGCAGACTGCGGACGGGGTCTGGCAGTTCAGGAATGTGGTGGATGGATTTTCCCTTTCGGCCCGCCATCTTGCCCTGCTTTCCGGACCGGAGGCCTACCTGAGCCACGAATACCGGGGCGTTTACGGCCTTCAGTTGGACGCGGACTACCGGCGGGTGACCAAGGCCCGCCAGTACGCTTCACCGGCCAAGGGGGCACACAGCGGTCTGGCCCGCTTCCGCGACAGCGTCTACTACTACTCCCGGGAAGGAGTGTACGTCCTGCAAAATTGGAAAAGCGGCTTCGACCGTCGGACCGGACTCAGCGAAACGCTTGCCGCCGAAAAGTATCTGTCGGGGAAGATGACCGCCACCCCGCACCGGCTGTGGATGATCGCTTCCGATGGCCCTGCCTACCTGGAACCGGGCTTACTCGACGACGGTCTGACGGTGCGCCACATACCCATCCAGTCGGAACTCATCGGTGCCCCACTGGGGTACGAGAACATCACCGCGATCGGGCAGGACAGTTTCCTGATCGGAACGGCGGACGGGTACCTGCTACTCGATACCGAAGCCGAATTGCCCGGTGCGCCCCGGCTTCACCTTACCGAGGTGTGGGCCCGACCCGGGGAAGGGGGGGGCACCACCCTACCACTGGACGAAGAAGTTACCGTTCGCTACACCCACCACAACTTTGGTTTTCGGCTGACCGTACCGAACTACAGCCGCTTCTTTCATCCCAGCTACCGCTACCGGCTCGGCGATGGTGAGTGGAGTAAATGGCAAGACCGCGATCAAATCACTTTTTCGCAACTCGATTACGGAACATACCGCTTCGAGGCGCAGGCCATGCTTGCCGGGGTAATGTCGGAGGAACCAGTCAGCTACACCTTCACCGTGGCCCGGCCCTGGTACCTGAGCCTGCCGATGTTCCTATTGTACGTCGTCGGCACCGTTGGCCTGGTTTACCTGTTGCACCGCTCCTATACTCGCTATTACCGCGGGAAGCAGCGGCGCTGGCAGGAAGAGCAGGAGCGGACCATGGCCGCCCGCGAACGACAGGCCGAGCTGGAACTGACGCGGCTGAACAATCAGCGGCTACGGGAAGACATCGCGGCCAAGAACCGGGAAGCGGCACTGTCCACCATGAACCTGGTCAAAAAGAACGAACTGCTTCAGCAGATCAAGCAGGACCTCCTCACCGGTGAGGACAGTCGGGGAAACATCCGTCAGGTGGTCGAAACCATCGACCGCAACATCGACGAAGCCGAAACCTGGAACCTCTTCAAGGACGCTTTCGAGAACGCGGACCGCGACTTCTTCAAAAAGATCAAGGAGCGCCACCCCGAGCTGACCCCGAACGACCTGAAGGTCTGTGCGTACCTAAGACTGAACCTGAGCTCGAAGGAAATTGCCTCCCTGCTCAACATCTCCCCCCGCAGCGTAGAGGTCAAACGCTACCGCCTGCGCAAGCGAATGGGACTGGAGCGGGAGACGAACCTGGTGGACTACATTCTGGGTATCTAGGCGCGGACGCAGGTGGGTTGTTGTATCGGATACACCACAACAGTACCCCTACAATACCCATACACCCGCCTTTTGCCTTAGTCGTTGCCAGGACAATTGACGGGTTAAAACCTAGTCAGAGCAGCCCTTTCAGTCGATGGAAAGATTTTGTAGGGGTCGCCGATCGCTATTCGCCACCACAACAGGAGTAATTTTGCTACCGTCCTTTCTCGGTCCGGTTCTTCTGAGCCGCCGGGTGCCGTCGATCAAAGCTTCAGTCCCATGCATAACACCCTACTCCTGTTCCTGCTGCTCGGTACCGGTCTGAGCCTACAGGCCCAAACGTTTACCCTGAGTGGAACCATCACCGATGCCGAATCCGGAGAGGGCCTGATCGGCGCCAGCGTACTCCTGGTACGTGACGCGGCCACCCCTACCCCGAATGGGACGGTGACCGACCTGGATGGCAGCTTTACGCTCCCGGGCGTATCCGTCGGCGACCAGCTACGGATCAGCTATACCGGCTTCGCGACGCGGACGGTGGACATTCCGGACCAGTCCCCCCTGAAAATTACCCTGGGGGCCGACGTGCAGGCCCTCGACGAAGTGGTCGTCATCGGCTACGGCAGTCAGCGCAAGCGCAACGTGACCGGGGCCGTCTCGACCGTCGACTCCGAGACCATCGACGAGCTCAAGCCCATCAAGATCGAACAGGCCCTGCAGGGTACCGTAGCCGGCGTGAACGTGACCACCCAATCGGGTGCCCCCGGGGCCGGCCTGAACATCCGCATCCGCGGCGTGAGCACGAACGGGCAGAACGCCCCCCTGGTCATCATCGACGGCTACCAGGGTGACCTGAGCACCGTCAACCCCGCCGACATCGCCACCATCACCGTACTGAAGGATGCCCAGGCGGCCGTATACGGCACCATCGGGGCCAACGGCGTGATCCTGGTGACCACCAAGACCGGCGAGCGCAACCAGCCCACCCGCATCAGCTACAATGCCTACGTCGGCACCCAGGAGACGAGCCGCGATCTCAACCTTCTCAACGCCCGGGAGTACGGCCTGCTACTGAACGAAGCCTACGCCAACGGCGGCCAGCCCCTCCCCTTCCCC
>CAZKPE010000114.1:2037-12381 GCA_964554545.1 uncultured Lewinella sp. | reverse complement strand
ACCATCGGGGTGACCCTGCTGCTGCTGTACTCCGCGATCGACCTGGCGGAAGAGGAAGCCCGCTGGACTATGTTCATCCCCATCATGATCGGCCTGATCGTCATCATCGGGCTGGTATACACTCATTTGGAAACGGAAGTGACTACTGAGGCGATCTACGTAGGTTTCACTCCTTTCGGTCGTAAGCGTATCGCACGCGCGGACATCGCGCAGGCATACGTGCGCAGCTATTCCCCGCTGGGCGAGTACGGCGGCTGGGGCTACCGGACCGGTCGACGCGGTACCGCCTACAACGTCAGCGGCGATCAGGGGCTGCAACTCGTTTTGCGGAATGGAAAGCAGATCCTGATCGGTACTCAGCGGCCCGAAGAACTCCGCCGGGTTGTCGACCAGTGGCTTCTGGCTAACTAACCCCTACCCTATGCTCGGATTACTACGCAATGCCCTGGCTGCCTACGGGGCGTATAAGCTTTATCAGCGATTTGCCAATCCCGGCCGCAGTACAGGCCCGAACGACGACGGCATCTTTAAGATCGTCGAGGAAATGCCGCTGTACGGGCTCGACGCTCAGGCCTATCCTCTACCGGAATACGACCGTGCTAAGCGGGCCGCCGATAAGCGTATGCTCAAATTTATTTACGACCACCTGTCCTACCCAGCCCTGGCACGGGAAGCCGGCAAAGATGGGATGGCCGTAGTCAGCTTCATCGTACGACCCACCGGCAAGGCCGATTCGGCTAATTTGGTCCGCGACCCGGGTTACGGGATGGGTGAGGCCGCCCTGGGGGTAGTCAGGCAACTGATCCGCGAGGGTCAGCCCTGGCGCCCGGGCTACCAGCGGGGCCGTGCGGTGGCGGTGCAGTTTAATATGCCCATCAAGTTCAGGCTGCCCGCCTCGTCGGAAGAGGAGTAAGTTCAGCTCGCCGCCTTCCGGATAGCCACCAGCTTGGTCAGCATACCCTCAAGTTGATCCAAGGGCAGCATATTCGCCGCATCGCTCTTCGCTTCGCTGGGGTTCGGGTGGGTTTCCATGAACAGTCCGTCGACCCCCACGGCCACTCCGGCCCGGGCAATGGTTTCGATCAGGGCGGGGCGGCCGCCGGTCACGCCACTGTTCTGATTGGGTTGCTGGAGGCTGTGGGTACAATCCAGGATAACCGGTGAACCGAACGACTGCATGGTCGGAATTCCCCGGAAGTCAACCACCAAATCGGTATACCCGAAGGTGGTGCCCCGCTCGGTTAACCACACCCGGTCATTCCCGCTATCGATAACCTTCTGCCGGGCGTGTTGCATGGCGGAAGGACTGAGAAACTGCCCCTTTTTGATGTTAACCACCTTACCCGTTTCCGCCGCGGCCATCAGCAGCGAAGTTTGCCGGCAGAGAAAGGCGGGGATTTGCAGTACATCGACGAATTCAGCGGCCATCGCAGCTTCCTCATCGGCGTGGATGTCGGTGGTGGTGGGCAGGTCAAAACGCTCCCCCACCCTGCGTAGGATTTTCAGTGCCCGCTCGTCGCCAATACCCGAAAAACTGTCGATCCGGCTGCGATTGGCTTTCCGGTAGCTCCCCTTGAAGATGTAGGGGATTTGGAGACGATCGGTAATTTCCAGTACGCGTTCGGCGATGCGCATCGCCGAGTCTTCCGATTCGATGGCGCAGGGGCCGGCGATCAGGAAAAAGTTACCGGACTCGGTGTGCTTTAGCTTCGTCAGTTCAGGCATTGGGTTGGGTAAGTTCGATGAATTTCTGCTTGACCTCCCCGGCCAGTTCCCGCGCCCGCTCCTGGCTTTCGGCCTCGGCGTAGACCCGGACGATCGGTTCGGTATTCGAGCCGCGGAGGTGTACCCATCCGTCGGGGAAGTCCAATTTGAGCCCGTCGATGTTCGTCTTCGGCGTATCCGGGTAGAGGCCTTCCATCACGGATAGCGCCTCCCGCAGATCGAGCTCAGGATCCAGGTCGATCTTATCTTTCACCATTTCGTAGTGGCTGTAGCCATCCCGCAATTCGTTGATCGTTTTTCCGCTGGTAGCCAAATGACTGAGTACCAGCGCCAGACCGATCAGGCTGTCGCGTCCGTAGTGAAGCCGGGGGTCGATGATGCCACCATTGCCCTCCCCACCGATCGTAGCGTTTACCTCTTTCATTTTGGCCACGACGTTGACTTCGCCTACGGCTGATGCGAAGTAAGGCTGATCGTAGGTGCGGGCGAGATCGGCTAGCGCGCGGCTGCTGCTCATGTTACTGACCACCGGACCGGGCTCGTGTCGGAGGACGTAATCGGCAACCGCTACCAGAGTGTATTCCTCCCCGATCCACTTCCCTCCCGGCCCAACAAGGGCGAGGCGGTCCACGTCGGGATCGACGGCGATGCCCAGGTCGGCGCCCGAAGTCTGCATGCGTTCGGTCAGCCCGGTCAGGTTGGCGGGTAGTGGTTCGGGATTGTGAGCGAATTGCCCGTTCAAATTCCCGTTCATCACCTCACACTTTACCCCCAGGCGGTTACAGAGCGGAGGGATACTGATGGCTCCGACACTGTTTACCGCATCCAGGACGACTTGGAATCCCGTTTTCCGAATTGCATCCACATTCACCAGCGGATGGTCCAGTACGGCTTGAATGTGGTCTTCCAGGGCGGTATCGTCCTGGTACAGCCTGCCAAGCTCGTCCACCGGCACGTAAGAGATGTCGCCCGACTGTACGGTGGCGATTAGGTCCTGTCCTGCTCCGTGACTGATGAATTCTCCTTTTTCGTTCAGTAGCTTTAAAGCGTTGTATTCCTTAGGGTTATGGCTTGCGGACAGAATGATTCCTCCACCTGCCTTCCGGCTGACCACGGCCATCTCCACCGTGGGGGTTGTCGCGAACCCGCAGTCGATCACGTCGATGCCCAAGCTCTGCAGGGTAGCCGCCGTGAGGGCGGAAACGACGGGTCCGGACGGTCGACCATCGCGGCCGATCACCACCCTCTTCGGTACTCCCCTACGGATCAGCCAGTCGGCGTATCCGGCGACGCTGGAGACGATGTCTTCGGGAGTGAGGTTTTCACCGGCCCGGCCACCGATGGTGCCGCGGAAGCCGGAGATGGATTTGATCAGGGGCATGCTAGTTAGGGGGTTAGGGGGTAAAGGAGTTAAGGGGGGCAGGGGGGGCAAAGGTAGCACGCCGGCGGTAACGTACCTTTACCCCCTTACTCCTTAATCCCCTCACCCCTTGACCTCCCCCTCCCCGAACGACCCCCGCACCCTTAACGGCTGGGCCTTGTTCGACTGGGCCAATTCGGCCTTCGCGCTGGTCATTACCACGGCCATTTTTCCGCCCTACTTCGAGGAGATGGTGGACGAGCGCTTTACGGTACTGGGGGCTGACTTCACCAACAGCAGTTGGTTCGCCTACCTGATCACCTTCAGTTACCTGGTTATCGCCCTGCTTTCCCCCCTGCTCAGCGGGATTGCCGATGCCGGCGGGCGACGAAAGTGGTTCCTGCAGTTCTTCACGACGATGGGCGGGCTGGGCTGTCTGAGCCTGTTCTTCTTTACGGGGATGGAAACGATGTGGCTGGGTAGCCTGGGGTTCGTGACGGGGCTGATCGGATTTGCCGGGGGGCTGGTCTTCTACAATAGTTTCCTGCCCGTCATTGCCACCGAGGACCGCTTCGATAGTCTGAGCGCGAAGGGCTTCGCCATGGGCTACATCGGCAGTGTGCTGCTGCTCGTTTTGAATCTGGGCATGGTGACCGCCCCGGGCTGGTTCGGTCTTCCCGAAGAAGGGACGCTCAGCGTACGCTTTGCTTTCCTCACCGTGGGTATCTGGTGGCTCGTCTTTGCCTACATCTCGCTGTCCCGGTTACCCGACGACGTGCGTCTTATCGGAACCGGCCTGGGCGATATGGCGAGACAGGGGTGGGGGGAGCTACGGTCCGTCTGGCGGCAGATGACCGACTACCCCCAGGCGAAACGCTTCCTGCTGGCTTTCTTCAGCTATTCGGCCGGGGTGCAAACGGTTATCTTCCTGGCCAGCATCTTCGCCAAGAAGGAACTCGGCTTCGAGACCCAGGAACTCATCATCGTGGTGCTGATCCTCCAGCTGGTAGCGGTTGCCGGGGCGTACCTGGCCGCCTGGATCAGCAAACAGCGTGGAAACAAGTTTGCGCTCTATTTCGAACTGACTATCTGGACCGCAATCTGCCTGCTGGCCTACTTCGTGAACGGGAAAATACAGTTCTACTTCATCGCCGCCGCCGTCGGTCTGGTCATGGGCGGCGTGCAATCGCTGAGCCGCTCCACCTACGCCAAGGTCATCCCCGGGGGGCAGCCGACCTCCTGGTTCAGTTTCTACGACGTGCTGGAGAAGGTCGCGATCGTGATCGGGACCTTCCTCTTCGGCTTTCTCGATGCCCTGACGGGTAGTATGCGACTGAGCGTCCTTATCCTCAGTCTGTTCTTCATCGCCGGCATGGCCTTCCTGTCGCGCTTTCATATCGGTCGGCCGGCGAACTAAGCCCGACGCACAACAAACCCGCACGGCCCGATCTGGTTATGGCTAGTCATGGCGGACCAAATGGAAATCGTAACCAGCCGGAAAAAAGCCCTCCTACTGGGAGGCAGCGGACTGGTTGGCGGCAAGCTGCTCAACCAGTTACTGGACCATAAGGCCTACAGCCGCGTAGTCGCCCCGACCCGCCGTCCCCTCCACCGGGGCCACCACAAACTGGACAACCCCCGTATCGATTTCGATAAGCTCGCCCGTTACGAGGAGCTTTTCCGCTGTCAGGACATGTTCATCGCCCTCGGTACGACCATCAAAAAAGCCGGCAGCGAGGAAGCCTTCCGGCGGGTCGACTACGAGTACGTAGTCACAGCCGCCCGACTAGCCCGCGCCGGCGGGGCGAATCAGTGTCTGGCCGTCAGTTCAGCGGGAGCCAATTCCGAAAGCCGCTTTTTCTACAGCCGCGTGAAGGGGGAAACGGAGGAGGCCCTGAGCCGCATCGATTTTTGGGCTTTGCACCTTTTCCGACCCGGCGTCCTGCTGGGCGAGCGGGCGGAGGTGCGCCTGGGCGAACGACTGGCCGCCGGGGCCACCCGATTCATTCGCAATCTCAGTCCCGACCTGCTCGGCGACTACAATCCAACCGATGCTGACGTACTGGCCCGCAAAATGATCGAGGCCGCCCAGGCGATCTCTCCCGGCGTACACTTCCACGGTGCCCGCGAACTGGTCGGCTGACCGCTATTCTTCCTCCGAAGGTGGCTGCCCGGCCGGATAGGCAACCCGCAGGTGGTGGGAGCTTTTGAGCATAGCCCGGAAGATGCGCCGCACAACCTCCAACTCCCGAAAGCTCAGTTTGCTTTGCTCCAGCTGCCCGCGGGTAAGCTTGCCCCGGATCACGTTATCGATCAGCTCGTTCAGCTCTTCCTCCGTCGGTTGCTTCAGACTTTTGGATGCCGCCTCCACGCTGTCGGCCAGCATCAGTATGGTTTGTTCCTTGGTGGTCGGACGGGGACCGGCGTAGCGGAATTTCGGCTCGTCGATCTCCCGCTCCGGATGGTCCTTGACGTGGTTACGGTAGAAGTATTCGACGCGGGTGGTGCCGTGGTGGGTCCGGATGAACTCGATGAGCACCTTCGGAAGCCCCGCCTGCCGCGCCAGCCGGACGCCTTCCGGTACGTGGTCGATGATGATCTTGGCGCTTTCCAGATCGCTGATCCGATCGTGGGGGTTGGGGCCATTCTGGTTCTCGATGAAGTACTCCGGGTTCTTGAGCTTCCCGATGTCGTGGTAGAGAGCTGCCGTCCGCACCAGTAGGGAGTTCGCGCCAATCTCGTTGGCCACCCGCTCCGATAAGTTAGCCACGTTCAGGCTGTGTTGCCAGGTGCCGGCTGCCTGTCGGGCCAGTTTTTCCAGCAGGGGGCGGTTCATGTCGTTCAACTCCAGCAGCGTGATAGGAGAGATCAGGCCGAAAAAGCGTTCCAGCAGGGGCACCAAGGGGTAGGCCAGTAAAACCAGGAATACGTTCAGCCCCAGCCAGAGCAAATCCACATAGTTGATGGTCGACAGCCCCGAACCCTGCACCAGATGAATGCCCACGTAGCCAAAAAGGTAAAAGGCGAACAGCAACAGCAGGCTACTGAAAAAGCGCGACCAGTCCCGCGTATCGATATCCATGAAGATCACTACCACCCCGGCCATGATGCTCAGAAAAGTAAAGGGATAGCCCAGCGAGGTCAGGAAACTCGCGATCAGCACAACCGCCACATGTACGAAAAACGCCAGCCGCTCCGTGAAGAAAATCCGCATCACGATCGGCACGATACAGAAGGGCACCACGTACGCACTCCAGCCCGGAGCCAGCTCGATCGAGCGAACCAGCACAGCGTAGATCAACGGCCAAAGTAAAATGAAGACCAGGTTCTTGATCCGCAGGTACACCAATGGAAAAAAGGTGCGTACGTAGAGGAACAACAACAGTATGACCAGCCCAACCAGAATACCATAGCCGGTGATGACCGACAAATAGCTTGACTCTCCCTGTAAATTGTCGTTATATAATCTCCTGTAGCTCAATAACTTCTGGTACACGTTCTCGGAAATCACTTCCCCCTGCCGCACGATGAGGTCCCCCTGCTGCACCAGTCCATCGAATGGGCTGACCGCCTCCAGCCGCTGTTCCCGTAGCCGGTTCGTGAGGCTGTCGTTGTAGAAGACGTTGTACTCCAGCTTATCCTCCAGCAGCGGTTGCAGAAAGTCGGGAGCCGCCAGCCGGGTATAGAGCAGACTGTCGTTTAGCCACTGCTCCGCCCGCCCGGGGGTGGTGAAGACCTGTCCGATCGTCCGTGTATTGACCTCCCCCCCGTCGACGATCCGGATAACGGAGGCCATGCCGGAGCGCGCCTGATCTTCGGTACGCAACCGCACGATCCCCTTTTCGTAAATGCGGTCGAGTATCTCCAACCCGTAAAGCCGGTGGGCTTCCGGCGCGCGTCGCAGTCCGGCGTAGGTCTGTCGGGCCACCGCGCTGTCCAGTGCTACCCGGAACTCCTCGATGTAGGCGGAGCGGGCGCGGCGGGCTACCTCGGGGTCCCGGCGGTAGACCGGCGTCAGGTCCTGGATGACGGCCTGCCGGTCCAGTTCCAGCCGCTCCTCCCGCTTCAGAACGGGCACGTCGTAAGGGGCGGCCAGATCGGCGTACTGCCAGGTCTGGTTGAGCTCGAACTGGTAGGGAAAGTTGAGGTTGTTGGGGTACAACAGGCTGATCAGCAGCACGGCACTCACGCCCAGTAATATGCGGGGTAGCCGGCGGCTCCAGGATTCCCGATGGACCTTGCGCAACATGGCGTCAAGTTAGTCCTTTTCCCGCTGGAGCAAACTGCGGCGGCCGTAAACGGAGCAGATCGGGCAGTCCCGCATCCGGTGCCCGCGGGCCGGACAGTACTCCCGCCCGAAGAAGATGATCTGCAGGTGCAGTTTGTTCCAGCTCGCCTCGGGGAAGAGCCGCTTCAGATCGGCCTCGGTCTTGACCACGTTCTTGCCGGTGCTCAGCGCCCAGCGGTAGGCCAACCGGTGGATGTGGGTATCCACGGGGAAGGCCGGCACCCCGAAGGCCTGGCTCATCACCACGCTGGCCGTCTTATGGCCCACCCCGGGCAGGGACTCAAGGGCATCCCAGTCAGCGGGGACCTCGCCACCGTAGTCTTCGGTGATGATGCGACTGAGTTCCTTGATGGCCTTGCTCTTCGCCGGCGATAACCCACAGGGCCGGATGATGCCGCGGATGGTTTCCACCGGCACGTCCTTCATGATTTCGGGCCGGTCCGTCAGTGCCCACAGGCTCGGGGTCACCTGGTTGACCCGCACGTCCGTACACTGCGCCGAAAGGAGTACGGCCACCAGCAGGGTGTAGGGGTCCTGGTGATCGAGGGGTACGGGCACGTCCGGGTACAACTCGTCCAGTTTGGCGTGGATGGCGGCCGCCTTTTCCCGTTTGCTCACTCGATCCATAGGCCGCAAACATACGGGCGCGGACGCAGGTGCAACGTTTACGGATAACCCCCCACCCGCGCTCCGCCGCCCTCCACCCGCCGAACCTCATCCGGCACCCCCCGTTTAGGAAAAAAACGCAACATATGGCCGGATTCACCCTCAGCAGCAACCAATTCACCGGACAGGTACCCCAGACCTGCCTCTTCGACGGACTCGGCGTCGGTGGCCAGAATCAGAGCCCGGATCTAAGCTGGGACAATGCCCCCGAAGGAACGGAGAGCTTTATCCTCCTACTGCACGACCCGGATGCCCCCGCCCCTTCCGGCTTTACCCACTGGTGTGTCTTCAATATTCCGGCTAACGTCAGCCGACTTTCAGTCGGTGCCAGTACCGGCGGAATGCCCGAGGGTGCGGTACAGGCGGAAAATAGCTTCGGCAACCACCGCTACGACGGCCCCGCCCCACCCCCGGGCGATGAGCCCCACGCCTACCACCTGACGATCTACGCCCTGGATACCAAGCTCGAACTGGACGCTACGGCCTCCCCCCCGAAGGTCATTTTCATGGCGATGAATAATATTATCGGGAAGGCGGGGCTGGTGGCGCACTTTGGGCGGTAAGAAATCTTAGATCATTCTGCTCCCTGTAATGAGGATAAGAATTGGTGTGGCGTCTGGACAGAAATATCTTCGGCTATCAATCCTACATCGCGGGTAAGGAACACCTTACACTCTGCCGCCAGAGCGATTTCTACCTGACCGGCATCTTCCAGATCACGGGGTTTAGTGCGTTTAAACGCATGATGAAGACCGTTACTATCCAGACTGACCACCTCGACCCTACCTGCCAGCTCCGCGAGGCGGGTGCGCGCTGCGAGAGGGGATGCTCCAAACCGTAGTAGGTGGGCATAGGCAAAGATGAACGTGTGCGCGTCCACATATAGGTCTATCCTTCCCCCCTTCCGCAAGTGCGATTAGCTGAAGGCTTTCCTCAAAAAACGGATGGCGGGTAAGCAACAAATCGAAGACCACATTGACATCGAGGTATGCTTTCACCTAGTCTCCTTGGCTAGGTTCTCGACGTATTCCCGATACAGCGCGTCGTCGTCGTATCGCTTTGGGTCTTGGGATGGGAAGCCGATGCTCCGAATTTTGTCACTTACCTCTATGACCTTTATCGGCTTGTAGGAAGCTCGTTGCTTTTTAGCCTCCACGTCTATTTTGTCCCGGAGGTAGGCTTCAAATAACTTACTCAGGCTGGTATTGTGCTGCCGGGCGTAGACTTTACCCTTTCGAATTACCCGGTCGTCGAGGCGTAGGGTCAGTTTAGTAGCAGCCATATTGCAGCATTTTAGTACGTATAAATAATACGTATTCTTCATCGAAGGGGTTCAATCGATCCACCGCCGCAGCAAGTCCCCGTAGGCATCGATACGTCGGTCGCGGAAAAAGGGCCAGATACGCCGTACGTCGGCCGTTCGCTTCGGGTCTACCCCGACTACCTGAACGGCTTCCTCGTCCTCCGGTGCCTGGTAGAGGATTTCCCCTTGCGGACCGGCAACGAAGCTGCTGCCCCAGAACTGGATCCCCTCCGTCACCTCACTCGGATCCTCCTCGAAGCCTGTACGATTGACGGCCACCACGGGCAGTCCGTTCGCCACCGCGTGCCCCCGCTGGGAGATCATCCAGGCCTCGCGCTGCCGACCCCGCTCTGGTGCGTCGTCGGCTAACTCGTACCCGATAGCGGTCGGATAGATGAGTATTTCGGCTCCGGCCAGGGCCATCAAGCGAGCGGCCTCGGGGTACCACTGATCCCAACAGACCAAGACACCCAGCTTTCCCACGCTCGTTTGTACAGGCGTGAAGCCCAGATCCCCCGGCGTGAAGTAAAACTTCTCGTAGTAAGCCGGATCGTCGGGGATATGCATTTTCCGGTACCGCCCCGCCATCGTCCCGTCCCGCTCAATCACCACCGCCGTATTGTGGCACAGTCCGGGGGCCCGCCGCTCGAACAAACTCAGTACCAGTACGACATTCAGCTCCTTAGCGATATCGCCGAAGAATGCCGTACTCGGTCCCGGGATCGCCTCCGCCTGATCGAACACATCGACTGCTTCCGTCTGACAGAAGTACAGTCCCGTATGCAGTTCCTGCAAAACGATCAGCTCCGCCCCATCTTCGGCACACTTTCGGATACCCGCTTCGCTCTTTTCCAGATTCGCCTGCCGGTCGCCGGTGTTTGCTTGTTGGACTATGCCGAGGGTCATGGTGGGAGTTCGGAAGTATGAAGTCGGAAGTGTGGTAGTATGAAGTCGGAAGTCGGAAGTGTGGTAGTATGAAGTCGGAAGTCGGAAGTCGGAAGT
>CAZKPE010000114.1:0-1937 GCA_964554545.1 uncultured Lewinella sp. | reverse complement strand
CGGTTATGGAAAATGATATTGAGATGCACTAAAAGGGCGAAGCCCGCACTACCCCCACTACCCGGCGAAGCCGACTAAAAGGGCGAAGCCCGCACTACCCCACTACCCCGGCGAAGCCGACTAAAAGGCCGCAGGCCCCACTACCCCTGATCATAATCATACGGCAACCGCTTCGCATCCTTTACCGTCGACAGCGTCATCAGCGTCTTGAGCCGTTCGATCTCATCGATTTGCTGGAGGGTTTTGAAGAGCAGGTTCTCGTAAGTCGGAATGTCCTTACAGACGATCTTGATTAAAAAATCCGCCTCCCCGGTGATGATGTAGCACTCGGTGATTTCCTCAATCTGATCTACTTGTTCCAGGAAATTCTCCCGGGCCTGATCTTTGCGCCAGTCCAGGGAAACGAGGACGAAGGTCTTCACCATCAGCCCGATGGAGGCCGGGTTGACCTTCGCGTGGTAGCTCTGGATCACATCGTTCTGCTCCAGTTTCTTGACCCGTTCCAGCGTAGGTGCTGGACTCAACCCGATCCGTTTCGAGAGATCGAGGTTGGTGATTTTGCTATTGTCCTGCAGGATACGCAGAATGCTGAGGTCGATCCGATCCAGTTTGTCTGACATGTACGATAAGTTTGGCCGCGAAGGTAGGGTCCTCCAATTATTATTCCACTAGTAGGTGAAATTAAAAATTTTTATTTCTTCGCTTCCCGACTACGGCCAAATTCCCAGGCTGATGTAGTCGTTGCTGATCTTGCTGATTGCCAGGGCGAAAGCGGCGGTGCGCAAGTCCTTGATCCCCTCTTTCTCGCGGTAAAGATCATAGATGCCCCGAAAGCCGGTGATCATCGTTTCTTCGAGACCGGAGCGGACCAGGTCGATCTCGTCCGCGCCGTGTACGATCATTTGCTTGTCGCGGTCGCTGACCTGCTTGCCCGTCGTGGCTTCGATCTGATCGACCAACCGGCGGTAAGTCCGCTCGTCGAAGCGCTTCTGCAACCGTCCGAAGCGCATGTGGCTCAGGTTCTTCAGCCACTCGAAGTAGCTCACCGTCACGCCACCGGCATTGAGGTAAATATCCGGTAAGACGACCACCCCACGCTCCGCGAGAATGGCCGATCCGTCGGCGGTTACGGGACCGTTGGCCGCCTCCGCGATGATCTTGGCCCGCACGTTGGGAGCGTTATGTACGTCGATCTGGTTTTCCAGGGCGGCCGGCACCAGGATGTCGCACTCGAACTCCATGACGGAGCGGCGATCGTCCTTACCGTAGGACTCGGCCCCGGGGTAGCCCAGGATGCTGCCGTGCTCGGCGCGGTGACGAATGACGTCATGAATGTCGAAGCCGTCGGCATTATAGATCGCGCCCTCGACTTCGGAAACCCCGACGATTTTCACCCCGCCTTCGTCCTGGCTGATGGTGGCGGTATGGGAGCCGACGTTGCCGAGCCCCTGCACGACCATGGTTTTGCCTTCGATGCCCAGCTTCAGGCCGAGCTCATCCATCAGGTCCTGTTGGTTACAGGCTTCGCGGATGCCGTAAAAGACGCCGCGCCCCGTAGCCTCGGTCCGTCCGCGAACGCCGTTCTGGCTTACGGGCTTTCCGGTCACGCAGCCGGCGGCGTTAATGTCTTCCGGCTCGAAGCTCCGGTAGGTATCGTAGATCCAGGCCATTTCCCGGGGGCCGGTGCCGTAGTCGGGGGCTGGCACGTCGATGGCCGGGCCGATAAATTTGCGGCGGATCAGCTCGGTGGTGTAGCGGCGGGTGATCTTCTCCAGGTCGGCCTCGCTGTACTCCCAGGGGTTGATACGCACGCCGCCTTTCGCGCCGCCGAAGGGTACGTCCACGATCGCGCACTTGTACGACATCAATGTGGCCAGGGCGATGACCTCTTCCTGGTTGACGTGGTTGGAGTAGCGGATGCCCCCCTTGGTCGGGCT
>CAZKPE010000113.1:3644-12469 GCA_964554545.1 uncultured Lewinella sp. | reverse complement strand
GAACCGACCGGGAGCTACTGATCGCGGCGGCTGACGGGGAGGAATCCGCCTTCGCTGACTTATACGGACGCCACGCCCCATCCTTACGCCAGTACTTCCTGAGCGCGCTGGCGGGAAATGCGGTGGTCGACGATCTGGTGCAACAAGTATTTATCCAACTACTGGATAGCAAGGCCTTCCAAGACCCGCGGCGGGGACCGGAATCGCTACGGCCACTCCTATACACGATCGCCAAAAACCTGCTGCGAAATCAGTTCCGGGGGGATGGCCGGCGCAGTGAGCGGGAAGGGGAATACCAGTCCCGTCATACACAAACGATTCCTCCCATAGAACCGGCGGACGACAGCATCAATCAAGCTATCGCCGAACTCCCCGACCACCACCGCCGCCCCCTGCTGCTGCGCTTCCGCCACGGCATGTCGGTGCACCACATCGCCGACTTGCTCGACTGCCCGCCCGGCACCGTCAAAAGTCGGCTGCATTACGCTCTGAAGCGACTTGGCCAACTCCTCCACCCTATTCGCCAGGAAGATGAATTCCCCCGCAAATGAATTACCTCGATTACCTGCCGACGCACGGCTACGCTGAATTGCCCGTGGAGGTGAAGCAAGAGATTTCCGAAGCGGAGTATGACCGCCGCCGGCAATTAGTCAATCGGTTGGCGCCCCCGAACGACGAATTACCCCCAGCCCTGCGAACGGCCTACCGGACGACCATCGCCAATCACAAACGGCCGAGCCGCATCCCCCGTTGGCTACTGGCGGCGAGTTGGCTGCTCACGCTGGCGATCGGTAGTGCCTGGGTGTCGCAAAAGCCCGTCACCCACTACGTGCATCTACCTCCCAAAATTCGCACACAGAGGGTGATCGAGGTCCGCACCGATACCATCTTTGCGCCCGCGCCCGCCCCCCAGATCGTGGTCGTACGGGATACCGTCTACCGGGACGTGACCGATGCCCCCGGTGCATTCCGGAGCGTGGCCGTCACGCCAGCTAGTTTATCGCTGTTGGTGAGTAGTACGACGGAGTGAATTTCCCCGGCACCTGCGCCCCGCCGCCCAACCCAAGGCGTAAACATCCACCCCCGCCTTACCTTATGCCCTATAAGACTCACCCCACATGAAAAAAATAGGAATCCTCTACGGCCGCGAACGCTCCTTCCCCCCCGCCGTCATCCAGCGTATCAACGACAAGAACGTCGACGGCATTATGGCCGAACCCGTTAAGATCGACAAGGTCGGCCAGGGACTGAACCCCGGCTACGCCGTCATCATTGACCGCATCTCGCAGGACGTACCCTTCTACCGCGCCATGCTCAAGAATGCCGCCGCCACCGGAACGGCCGTGATCAACAACCCCTTCTGGTGGAGTGCCGACGAGAAATTTTTCAACAATGTGGTGGCCGTCGGTCCGGCCGGCGTCCCCGTACCGAAGACCGTGCTGCTGCCCAGCGCCGACCACCCCGACGATACGAGCGACGAGAGCTTCGTCAATATGGCCTACCCCCTCGACTGGCAGAGTATCTTCAACTACATCGGCTGGCCCGCCTTCATGAAGCCCCACGCCGGCGGCGGCTGGAAGAGCGTCTATAAACTCAACAATCAGGAGGAACTCTGGAAGGCCCACAAGGAAACCGGCCAGCTCGTGATGATGCTGCAGGAGGCGATCGACTTCACCAGCTACTTCCGCTGCTATTGCATCGGGCGCAAGCACGTCAAGATCATGCACTACGAGCCCCGCAACGAGTTCCTGGACCGCTACCGGGTGCATCACGACGTGAGCGACGAACTGCTGCAGACCATTCATGACTACGTCATCAAGCTGAATGAGTGGCTGGGCTACGACTTCAATACGGTCGAGTTCGCCATCCGCGACGGGGTGCCCTACGCCATCGACTTCTGCAACCCGGCCCCCGATGCGGATAAATTCAGCGTAGGGGAAGAGAACTTCGAGTGGGTCATCGAAACGGCGGCCAACTACGCCATCGAGCGGGCGCAGCAACAGGAACCCGGCCGCGATAACCTGACCTGGGGGGAATACATCCGGAAGGCCGTTGATGGCAGCTACGCGTTCGGCCGGTAGCCGTCTGGATTAGGCGGCTCTCACGCGGTTGATAAACAACTTGTGATCCAGCGAGTAGCGGCCCGGTCCGGTAATGAGGATTACCGTAGCGGCTATAGCGTAATGTAGGGGGTTGGCGATCTTTCCCCACTCATCCCCCGCCGCGGCGTGTACCAGGAAGGCCGCCACCAGCATGGTGATGATATACGGGATCGTAGCCAGCCGGGTGAACAGCCCCAGGGCGATCAGTAGCCCCCCGAAGAACTCCGCGGTGCCGGCCAGGACCAGACTAGCGGGTTGACCGACACCAATGGGATCGGCAAACTGAAAGTTGCCGCTAAATATCCTGATGATCTTCCCCAGGCCGTGGGCCAGTGCCATTTCGAGGCCGAACCACAGTCGGAGGACAAGTAGCCCGAGGTCGGTGTTTCCCTTATCCATACGTTCACAATTGGTACCGCCGTCAATATCGCATTTTTACCAATGGGGCGACGGGGCGCGGGTGCGAAGTTTACTGGCGAACGACGCGGTTTTTCCAAACCTTGCCGCTTTCCTCCCCTGTAGTTAGTAGCAGGTAAATCCCGGCCGGGTAGGCACTAAGGTCTACCTCCTTACCCAGCACTGTAGCGAGCCACCGACCCGAGGCTGAGTAGATATCCGTGCTGAGAGCTTCCGATCCCGCTCCACGCAGGTGCATGCGACCCGGTGTCGGATTAGGAAAGATAGCGAGTAGATCGACCGCCGTTTCCCCGTTGCGTACCACGATCAGGTCGCTGACGTTTTCCGTACCGTCGAAGTCCACGCTGCGCAGCCGGTAGTACTGCAGGGCGGCGGGGCGCAGGTCGCGAAGCTGGTAGGTGGAGGGACGGTTAAGGGCCGTCGTTCTGCCGATCTCGGTGAAGTCTACCCCGTCGTCGGAGCGTTCCAGGGCAAAGTAGTCCACGTCGATCTCCAACGAAGTCTGCCATTCCAGCAAGTTGTGCGCTTCCTTAGGCCAGCCAGTGAAGGAGAGCAGTTCAACGGGTAGGGCGGCCTCCGGTAGTTGGTAGGGACCGAGATCGACAACGCCTCCGTCGCGACGGGGATTGCCATCCAGGTCGGTGGCCATCGGATTGAACCCGTTGTCTCCGGCGCGGACGGCGGGGGAACCCGATCGCAGGTGATAATTTCCGGCCGGCGAAGGGGCGGTCCCCGGGTCGATGGGATCAACGAAGAGGGGGTCGCGGGAACCGTCCAGGTTGTTGTTTTCCGTGCCGGTAGTCATGCCCTGGACCAGACTGTACCGGATGGTAAGGCTCCCCGTCGAGCTACTGAATACGCCGCGGGTGGTGGGACTACCGTCCTCGTCCGACTGGTTCCCGTAGATGATGGAGTTCAAGACCGTGAGCCCGGCACGGAAGTCATCCTGCACCGCCGCGCCGCCCTGCCCGCCGGTGCGGTTCCCCGCGATGGTGCAGTTCAGGAGTTTTACCCGGGCTCCAACCGCGACCACGGCCCCGCCCCCCTTTGCGGAATAGTTCCCGCTGAAGAGGCAGTTGGTAAGGTCAACGGAGGTTGAATAGGCCGTCATAGCCCCGCCCCCGCCGTTGGTGCGGTTGCCCCGGAAACTGGTGTTCGTAATGACCGGGGCGGAAGTTCCACCGTTGGCCATTCCGCCGCCGGCGTAATTGGAGTGGTTCTGGCTAAAAGAACAGTTGCGTATCGTAGGAGATGCATCGACGTTGTACATCCCTCCCCCACTGTCGCCGGGGCTGTTCCCTCCCGGACGGTCAGCGTGGCCGCCGGAGATGGTGAATCCGTCCAGTACGGCCGCGTTGGTGATGTTCGTCCGCTCGTTGCGGACCACGGTATAACTGTTTTCCTCCCGCCCCGTGAATCCGGGACCGTCATTTCCACTCAGATCGCCGCTCAGGATGGACCGATTCACGAGCCAGTCGCGATCTTCCAGCCGGGTCTCCGTACCGGTGAAACCGCCGTAGATCGCCACGCCCTCCCGCATCACAAAGGCGGCGTAGCGGTCACCATTCGTGGTGGGCCGGTAGGTGCCCGCCGCGACCCAGATCTCCCCGACGCCGCAGCGTTCGGCCGCCGCAAGGGCAGCCTGCAGGCCGGCGGCGTCGGTCCAGCTCCGTCCCTCGCCGGTTGCGCCTTCTCTCACGTACACGCGACCGTCGGGGTAGGCCCAACAGGCGACCGTCACTTCGGCGGCGGCACTGGTGACGGGGCTGGCAGTACAGTCGTCGGTGAGGCGCACGGCGTAGCTGCCGGCATCGCTAAAATCGACCTCATCGATGCGGTAGGTGGCCGATCGGGCTCCAGTTATTTCCTGGCCGTCCTTGAGCCACTGGTAGTTTACCGTGCCGGTCCCGGTAGCCGTACCGTCCAGCAGGAGGGAGGTGCCGACTTCGACCGTGCGATTGGTCAGGGGTATCCGGACGGCGGGTTCCGATTTTTCCTGCTGCAACTCGTAGGGTCCCAGGTCGACGGTCCCGCCGAAGATACGGGGCTGGTTGTCCAGGTCGGTGCCTGGAATATCGGCGCTACCGTCTCCCCGATTCACGGCCGGAGAGCACAATTGGAGCCGGTAATCCGCGGCCGGATCAACGAAAAGGGGGTCCAGGGAACCATTCAGGTTATTGTTGATCGTGCCGATGGTGACGTGCTGGACCAGGCTGTAGGAGATAGTGACCAGGGAGGGGTCGCCCATCTGAATGCTCCGGGTGGCCAGGGGGCTGTTCGGGTTCGCCGTATTGTTGTGAATGACCGCATTCGTCAACTGTAGCTCACCCCCGTTAACGACGTTGATGGCTCCACCGACTCCGCTGGCGCGGTTGTTGGAAAAAGTGACATTCACTCCGGTCACGCTACTATTGTCACTAATCATCAGCCCGCCCCCCGTGGGGGCTCCGTTATCGGCAAAGAGGCAGTTGATCAGCGTCGTAGTCGGAGAAAAGACCATCATGCCCCCTCCCTGACTGCCGGCGACATTGTTGACGAACCGGCAATTTTCGAATAGCGGGTAGGAAAAGGTATTGGCGAAAGCACCGCCCCCGTTACGTTGTGCCTGATTGTCCTCGATGGTACAGTTGCGGAAGGTCGGGCTGGCATTGGCGTTGGATACGCCCCCACCGTTACTCCCCTGCACTCCGAAAGTGATATCGTTCGCATTGCCCCCCCGGATGGTGAAGCCGTCCAGGATGGAAGCGCGGGAGAGTCCGGTATTCGCGTTACTGACGACGGTCAGGCTGTTATCTCCGCGGTTAGCAAAACCGGCTCCATCATTACCGGCCAGATCACCACTCAGTACGGTCAGGTTTGCGGTCCAGTCGCGCTGGTCCAAACGGGTTTCGTTCCCGACGAAGCCACCGTAAACCGCTACCCCTTCCCGCATACTGAAAGGTATTCGTCGGTCACCGGTCGCGGTGGGCAGATAGGTCCCCGCGGCCACCCAAACTTCCGATACCCCACAGTTCGCCGCCTCGGTCAGGGCGGTCTGCAGGTTGGTCGCCTGGTTCCAGCTGCTCCCGTTGCCAGTACCATTAGGGCTGACGTAGAACCTGCCATCGGGGGCGAAGCAGCCCGCGTTGAGCGCGACCAGCTCGATCGGCTCGCTGACGATGCCGGCCGGGTTGCAGTCATCAGCGATAAAGAGGGTGTACTTCCCAATGTCTTCGGGACTGAAGTCGGTGACGGTATAGTCCTGCCGGGTCGCTCCCGCGATATCTACTCCTTCGAAGCGCCACTGGAACCGGATCGGTTTTGACCCGGTGACGTTATGGACGAGCCGGTAGGAATCGCCGTAGTTGAGGGTTTGTCTTTTGCCCCCGGTGAAGATAGTCAGGTCCGCCCCCTGCGCCTCGTAGGCGCCCAGGTCGACTACGCCATTGAAGCGGGGGTTGCCGGCCAGGTCGCGGTCGGTAAAATTAAACGCATCCTGCCCCCGGTTCACGACCGGGGAGCAAAACCGGATCGACACGTCCCCCGCCGCGGTGGGGGCCGCTGCCGGGGCCGGGGGGTTTGCGAAGCCGGGATTGGTGGCCCCGTCCAGGTTCCCGAGCGACGCTCCGGTCGTGATGTGTTGTACCAGGCTCCTGGAAATACGCGGGTTAGCCCCGGCCAGGCTGCGCATACTGGAGGTTGGCGTGGCGGTACTCCCGTTCGCTGAGTTGTTGTAGACGATGGTATTCTCAAACCGGGGCTCGCAGGTGCCGAAGTTGTGTATCCCGCCGCCCCCTACCTCCGCGGAGTTACCGGTCAGGGTACAGTTTCTCAGGTCCGGGCTACTCACCACGTTCTGCATGGCCCCGCCGCTGCCGCCGGACCGGTTGCCGGTGAACGCACAGTTCAATAAAAGGGGGGACGACTGCCCGTTAAATAGGGCACCGCCGCCGCTCTCCCCCACGTTGTCTTCGAATAGGCAATTCACGATCACGGGGGAAGCGAAACTGTTATACATCCCCCCGCCCTGGGGACGGCCGTAGAACATCGCCCGACCGCCGCTGATCACGAAGCCGTCCAGCCGGGTGTTTCGGCTTACACCGTTGTCGTCATTGACGATGACGTTGTTGCTGTTGTCCCCACGGTTGATGCCCCCGTTACCGTCGTCCCCGTTGAGGTCGCCGCTCAGTACGGTCGGATTATCGGCCCAGTTGCGTTGCTCCCGTGAGGTTTCGGTACCGGCGAAGCCGCCGTAGAGATCGACCCCCTCGACCAGGGCGAAAAATTTGGATTGGTCCCCATCCGTGGTGGGTAGGTAAGTACCACCGGCTACCCAAATTTCGCTGGTACCGCAGAAGGCGGCGGCGCCCAGGGCACTTTGCAGATCGGTGGCATCGGCCCAGTTCGTACCCTGCCCACTGGCATTCGGCTTGACGTAGATCCTGCCCCCGGCGTAGGTCGGGCAACCCACCGATAGCGTAATTCTTCCGCTGACGATAGATCGCTGACACGCATCCACGATTTGCACGGTATACACCCCGGCGTCTTCCGGGCGCACACGGTCTATAGTGTAGGAAGAGGCGGTCGCTCCGGCGATGTCCTCCCCCGCGAGGCGCCACTGGTAGCTTGCTCCCTCCATCACATTGGTGGCGACGCCCATAGTAAAAGAGGCACCCAATACGGCGGTCTGAGAGGTGGTAATGGCCGTAATTTCCGGTCCTTGCGACTGGGACTCATAGGCCCCGATGTCAATCGTGCCGGAAGCGAAGACGCGGGGGTTACCGGCCAGATCGATGGAAAGGGTGTTGAATTGGTTGTCCCCCCCGTCAATGAGCGGGGAACAGCCTCGGGGGATGAGATTATCGGGATAAGCGGCAAATTGAGGGTCTTGGGAGCCGTCAATATTTCCCTTTCCGTCGTCGGCCGTTGTAATATTTGCGATTAAACTGTTGTCGGCAGAGATTCGCACTTCCCCTTCCGGTGGTAGGCCAATACTGGATGATTGCGTTTCGGTACTGCCCTCCGCTGAATTATCCCAAATTATGCTGTTCCGAAAGATCAGCGCACCGGACGTATTAAAGTTGATAAACCCTCCCTTTTCTCCGGCCGTATTGCCGACTGCCGTTACATTATTAAGGATGAGCGAACTTTGCCCGAACTGCGTAATCGCACCACCATCGAATCTCGATGAATTTGACTGCAACAGACAATTCGTAAGCTCTACTACAGCATTAAGTTGAAGGTATATAGCTGCACCCTGGTGATTGACGTCGTTGCCAGAAAAGGTAGAATTATCTATACTTAGTTCTGCGTCCTGATCGACGAATATGGCTCCACCCCGATATCCTCCATTCTTTGTCATCGATGTACTTTCGATTTTCATCTTCGACTTACGTAGATATATAGCTCCAAAGACCCCCTCATTATTTTGAAAACGTGACGCTGTGACAGAGAATGTCGAACTTAAGCTACCAATCGCACTACCCCCCGGCGAGTAATCTAATCGGGTAGCATCCTGGAAGTTATTAGAGAATTCACAATCTTCAAATGTCACTTGGCTACGGACCAGATCAACTGCGCCACCTGAAGAATACGACGTGTTGACAGCAAACTCGCAATCCTTTATCGATACTATCGAACCGAACATCCCATAACCTCCCCCATATCTGGCCCGGTTTGTGTAAAACCTACAGTTGACAATGTCCAGGCGAGAATTTTCCGAATAGAGTCCTCCTCCGGTTCGATTGTCATTGTTGGCCCCTTTTATTTGAAACCCATCCAGAACAGTCGCACTGATTAAATCGGTAGCCAGTACTATTTGGTAGCTATTATCTTCTACATTTAATCTTGTGCCGCTCTTACGCACCACGTCATCACCCGCTAAGTCGCCACTCAGAATACTCGGCGGCCCATCCAAATCCCGCTGGTCGATGCGCGCCTCCGTACCCGCAAAGCCACCGTATAGGTTTACCCCCTCTTTCATGTTGAAGGTGGCCGACCGGTCGCCCGTGGTCGTTGGCAGGTAGGTCCCCGCCGCTACCCACACCTGATCCCCCGCCGCGGAGGCGTCGATCATCGCCTGAAAATCACCGGAGGCCTGGGCCCAACTGGAGCCACTACCGCTACCACCCGCCTTGACGTAGCGTACCGTCTGGGCCGAAAGGGAAAGTGAAAGCGTGAGTGCGCTTACGAGGATTATTGCGCGAAGAGAATGTAGAAAACGGGCCATGTGCAACTGATTTGGACATATCAACTGCATCAAATGTATCCGGCCCCCGCCCCCTGATCCGCATCAAATCAGGGAAGGCCCCGGAACTCCCAGGGAAC
>CAZKPE010000113.1:0-3544 GCA_964554545.1 uncultured Lewinella sp. | reverse complement strand
AGCATCCCGCAACTTACTACCTTTGTAACATCATGACCGCCAATCCCACCTCCCCCCCCATCCGCCTCGAGCGCGTCCAGCAGAGCCGACTGGAGACCGTTGACTTTACCGACCTGCCCTTCGGCAAGATCTTCAGCGACCATATGTTCGTGAGCGACTACCGCGACGGGCAGTGGACCGACGATCGCATCATCCCCTTCGGCCACTTTACGATGCACCCGGCGAGTATGGTATTGCACTACGGGCAGGCCATCTTCGAAGGGATGAAGGCCAGTAAGCACCAGGATGGTACGCCCCTACTCTTGCGCCCCGAGGAGCACGCCAAGCGGATCAACGCCAGCGCACGCCGCATGATGATGGCCGAATTTCCCGAGGAGCGCTTCGTGGAGGCAATCCGACAGCTGGTGACATTGGATAAGGACTGGATACCGCCCCAGGAGGGAAGTGCCCTTTACCTGCGTCCATACATGTACGCGACGGACGAATTCATTGGCGTGCGGCCCAGCGAGACCTACCGCTTCTGCATCTTCACCGCGCCGGTGGGACCCTACTACGCCAAGCCCGTCCGGCTGGTCGTGGAGCAGAATTACGTGCGGGCCGTGCCAGGGGGAACGGGGGAAGCCAAAGCGGCGGGCAACTATGCGGGTAGTCTGCGGGCCGTCCACGAAGCCAACGAACGGGGCTTTGACCAAGTGCTCTGGATGGGTGGGCCGGATAAGACCCACATCCAAGAGGTGGGCACGATGAACGTCTTTTTCGTAATCGACGGGGAAGTCATCACACCTGCGACTGACGGGGCCATCCTGAAGGGCATCACTCGCAAGCTGTTTATCGATATCTTGAAAGACAAGGGCATCCCGGTCAGCGACCGGGTCATCACCATCGATGAGGTCGTCGAAGCCGATAAGCGGGGTACGCTACAGGAAATCTTCGGGGCGGGTACGGCGGCGGTGGTCAGTCATGTAGCGGAACTGCAGTACGGCGACCGGACCATCCGTTTACCCCCGATCGAAGACCGGAAGATCGGCCCTATGCTGAAGCGCCACATCGACGGCCTACGGGTCGGCAAGGTGGAAGATACCCACGGGTGGTTGTTGCGGGTCTGAACCACGGCCGGGGTTACAGATTGAGCTGGCGGGCCAATTGGTCCTTCAAACCGCTCCGGCGGCGGCGGCTGATCGGTACCTGATGAGGGCCGAGCCAGACGGACCGCTCGTCCATTGCCGTTACCCGGTTTACGTTGATGGCGTAACTCCGGTGGGTCTGGACGATAAAGGGACTGTTAAATTGCCTGATCAACCCCTCCATGGAGCTGCGGTAAAGCATAGGGGCGTGGCCCTCAAAAAGGACGTGGAGGTAGACGTGGTCGGTACGGACGAAAATGACCTCGGAGGGGGAGACCAGGCGGGTGGTCTGCCCGTCGGAAAGTGAGATGGCCGTTTCGGGAATGCTGCGCTTCCGGTAGTTCGACAGGACTACATCCAAACTGGCGCGCAGGCTATCCGGGCTGAGTTGCTTGAATAGCAGGGCCAACGGAGCCGTCTTGCGCGCTTCCTTCAGGATAGTCGGCTGCTCATCACCCGTGAGGTAGGCATGGGGAATATTGGGATGGTGTTCATTCAGCCAGTGGCCGACCTCGATACCCGACTTCCCCCCTCTCAGGTGAATATCGAGCAGAACCAGATCGACCGGGATATCGGTGACGCACCGAACGGCCTCCTCAAAATGGTTGACCGGACCAAGCGGCAGGTGCCCCTGCTTGCGCAAGTGGCGGGCAGCGATCTCACCGACGATCGCCTCGTCTTCGACGATCAACACCGTAAGCTGGTTTTTCACGAACCGGTTAAAACTCTTGAGCTGTATTACAGTGAAAAAAGGTACAACCCAGCCCGCAAAGTGACCAACATCTAGGATGTTGGCCACCGAGACAGGGCTGCTAAGCGACGTGAATAAAAGCACCACTGGGTCGTTGCGCGGTCTGCTTAGCGCATATAAAAACCCGGCACGGACGTAGGCTACCGGGGTGTATCCTGAATCACTTCAGTACAAAAAAGTGTCTTCGCTTGCGTTGCGATATCCATTCCCATAAAAAGTCTCTCTCTTGGATTGGCCAAAGTCAATGCTAAACCGGGGCGATTAATGCACTCCGTAATTTCGAAGTGTTGCTAGTGCTCGTAGTCGCAAATAACTCGTGTTGGCTGACCGATATAAGCCGCACCTTGACTTGCTGCTTTCAATCTTGAAACACTAGACGTCAATATAGACCTACCCCCTAGGTTGTCACTTCTTCCGACATTCTATGTTATCTGCGGTCTTTTCTCTGTTACAAACGGTCGTTCGAAGTGGGCGGCGACTAATAACGATCATGTTGGAGCCTGCATTCGCGGGCAACTATGCCACCTATCGGTTTGCTTGTTCGGGCCTGGCCACGACCCGGCGGAAGAGGGCCATATCAATCGTAGGAAAGTAGATCGCCTACTGCGCCTGGAACGGCATATTTCACTACTACCCGACTGTTCCGGGTGCGCACTCACACCCTCCCCCGCCGCGACAGCAGCACCGCTACCGGCCGCGTACTCCGAAACTGGGCCAGCAGGGTGATGAGTGTAAAGGTGATCGGTACACAGAGTAACATACCTACGATGCCCCACAGCAAGCCCCAGAGGATCAGCGAAAAGATGATCACGAAGGGGCTGATATTGAGTGCATCACCGTAAAGCCGGGGCTCCAGCAGCCCCCCGATCAGCAACTGGATCACTCCCAC
This sequence comes from uncultured Lewinella sp., assembly GCA_964554545.1. Lineage (GTDB taxonomy): Bacteria > Bacteroidota > Bacteroidia > Chitinophagales > Saprospiraceae > Neolewinella. The sequence continues at coordinate 780 of CAZKPE010000113.1, read as the reverse complement.
ACCTACGGCCACGATCAGGAAGGGCGTGAGGTAGTCGAACTGCACCAAAGCCATCAGGCTGGGCAGAATGGTGGCTGCAAAGGAGCCGATGGTCGGGATGAAGTTGAGGGCGAAAATGGAAAAGCCCCAGAAGATGGCGAAATCCACTCCCGCGTACTCGATCACGAAGTAGCTCAGCAGACCGGTCGCCAGGGATGCGGCAAACTTAACGCCGACGTAGGCCCGGATGGCCTGGTTGAGCTCGGTGAGGATAGACAGCAGTCGGTCGCGACGCGAGCGGGACAGGTTCATCCCCGCCAACTTGTAGAAGAAGGTATGCTGCTCGACCAGCAGGAAGAGGGTATAGAGCAGCACGAGCAAAAACTGCCGCGTCGCGCTCGTGAAGGCACCCAGTACGTCCAGCAGGTAGGCGCGGATATCGATCTGTTGCGAGAGGGCCTGCAGGGTGATCGCCTCGTCGACCCCCAGGCTGACGAGCAGGCGGGCGAACTGCTCATTCAGCGTGACCCAATAGTCCGGGGCCGTAGCGATCATCTCGTTGATCTGCCGCGCCACCAGGTTGCCGGCCAGAACCAGGATCGCGACCACGCAGGCCGCGGCCAGGGTCAGGCGCAGGCCACGGGGGAAGAACCGACCCAGCCCCGGCAGCTTACCGATCAGCCGGTCGACCGCATTGATGAGGTACCAAAGCACCAGGGCCAGCACCACGGGTACCAGCAACGGCTTGCCGAATACCATAAGACAGATGAACAGGCCGGCCAGGGCCAGGGAGTAGGTGAG
>CAZKPE010000112.1:0-12501 GCA_964554545.1 uncultured Lewinella sp. | reverse complement strand
GGGCCGGCTGTAGGTACACACCCGCTGCCCGTGCTTGAAGAGCAGTTTGTGGAAGTTGAGTAGTTCGTCGGCGTCGGCGGGGAGCATCTCGAGGAGGGCGGCGTGGCTCTTGGCCTGGCTGATCTTTTCCGGCAGGATGCCGTAGCGGGTACTCACGCGGTGGACGTGGGTATCGACGGGCAGGGCCGGGCGGCGCAGGGAGAAAAGGAGGACGAAGGTGGCGGTCTTGAAGCCTACGCCGGGGAGCTCCATCAGCAGGGCTTGCGCCTCGTCAACGGGCATATCCTTGAGGAACTGCATGTCGAGTTTGCCGTAGCGCTCCAGGATGATGTTGAGCATCTCCTTGATGCGGGGGGCTTTGATCTCCGGCCAGCGGGTGGTTTGGATGCATGCTTCGATTTCGGAAATGCTTGCACCTGCGACCCCGCCCCAGTCGCCGAACTTCTCCAGGAGGTTGTCGTAGGCCTTTTTCTCGTCGGCGTAGTTGGTGCGCTGGCTCAGGGTGGTGGCGATGAGCTGGTCGACGGCGGATTTGGTGCTGTAACGGGTTTGCCGGCCGTAGGCCTCCTGGAGGGTGGAGATGAGGTAGTGGAGGTCGGTATCCTGATCGATGGCGGGCATGTTGAGCGGGCTGGTGGTATGGATAAATGGCAATTGGGGCCGGGGATGTTTGCCGATTTCCTGAACAAGCTTTCCCCCTCCACTCTTACTCAGCCATAGCCTCGAGTACCTACTTCCAAAAACCCAGTATGCCGTCGTCATCCTTCATGTGGTGGATCATCCTGCTGACCTACGTAGGCGGGAGCTCGGTGTGGGGGCAGGAGGCGGCTACGTATACGCGGCAGGAATGCGTGGACTACGCCCTGGCCAATCGCCCTTCCCTGCTGGCTGCACGGGAAGAAACTCGGCTCACCGAGCTCGATAACCGCATCGCCACCAGCGGCTGGCTACCCGAAGTAGGCGTGAGTGGCAACGCTCAGCACTACTTTCAGCTACCGGTGTCCATCTTCCCCGATTTTGAAAATCCCGGAAGCGGCGAGACGCGGGAGGTGCAGGTGGGTACCGTGAACTCCTCGACCCTCTCCTTTACGTTGCGGCAGACGCTTTACAACCCGCTGGTGGCCGCTGCCGTCCGCCGCCAGGATGCTGTCCTGCAGCGCACTCGGCTGGCAATCGAGCAGGAAGAGATCATCGTGAAAGAGGAGGTGAGCGAGGCCTTCTACCAGACCCTGCGCGCCCAGGAACGGCTGCGGCTACTGGGCAGCGACCTGCTGCGACAGGAAGAGGCCCTCGAAGAAGCCCGGCTGCTCTTCGAGAATGGGCTCACCGACAAGGTCGACTACAAACGGGCCACCATCACCCTGAACCGGACCCGCCTGGAGCGCGACAACGCCGTGCTGGAACTACAGAACCGCCGTACGGAACTGAAGCGGTTGATGGGCCTGCCCGAGCTGCGCGAATTAGAATTGGCCTACGACTACGAGGAACTAACTACCGAAACCTTCGGGGACAGCCTGCCCGCCCTGAGCCCGACCCGCCGCGTCGCCTACCGACTGCTGGAGGCCGAGAACCGCCTGCAGGACCTCGAACGGCTCTACCTGCGCCGCGCCTGGTTGCCGGACCTCTCGCTCGGCGGAAGCTATAACCTGAACTGGCAGAGCAACCAGCTCCGCAATTTGTACGACCGCGTCTTTCCGAACTCCCTGGCCAGCCTGGATATGTCCGTACCCCTCTTCACCGGCGGCCGGCGCTTCCGGCAGCTGGAGCGGCAGCGCGTATTACAAGATCAACTGGCCTACGACGTACTCGCTCTGCGCGACCAGATCGACGCCGAATACCGTCTGGCCCGCAACGCCTTTGCCCAGGCCCGCAATGCTTACGACATGGCCCGGGAGAACCGTGAACTGGCGCAAGAGATTTACGAAGTCGTGGACCTGCAGTACCGGGAGGGGATCACCACCTTCTTGAGCGTCATTATTGCCGAAAACGACCTCCAGGCCGCCCGCCTCAACATCCTCAACGGTCTCATCGACGCCGCCATCGCCCGCGTGGGCGTCCGCCGCGCCGCCGGAACCCTCTAAGCCGCACCCACCATGTCAAAGATGATCTACCTTTCCTTGCTTTTCCTACTCGCCTGTGGCGGGGAGGGCGGCAAGCAGGAGGGCAAGCAACAGGGCCCACCACCCGCCACCACCGTACGGGTTACCGAAGTGGAGGAGGTGGACCTGGTCTTCTACGAATCCTTCCCCGGCACGGTCACCCCCCTGGAACGGGTGGAAGTACGCCCCCAGGTAAGCGGCTACGTCACCGGCGTCCACTTCACGGAAGGGGAACTGGTACGCCGCGGGCAACGGCTCTACACCATCGACACCCGCCGCTATACCGCCGACGTCAATCAGGCCGAGGCAAGCATCGAGAGCGCCCGCGCTAATGTGGACCTGGCTGCCAAAAACGTGGCCCGCTACCGCCGGTTGGCCGAGGCCGAAGCTATCGCTACCCAGACCCTCGACCAGGCGGAGGCCGAACTGGAAAGCCGCCGGCAGGAGCTGAACCAAGCCGAGGCCGCCCTGAATAGCGCCCAAACCCAGCTGGACTACACCGTCATCACCGCCCCCCTGACCGGGCTGACCTCCCTCGGCAGCGCCAAACAGGGCACCCAGGTATCCCCCGGAGCACCAGTACTTACCACCATCACCCAGAAGGAGCCGGTGGGCGTGGACTTCGCCCTACCGCAGACGGCCATCCCACGGCTGGCGCGCTACGAGGGTAAGTCCGTCGCCGAACTCGACTCCACTTTCCGCCTGCGCCTGCCCGACGGAACGATCTACGAACACTTCGGCCGCATCTACGCCAGCGACCAGGCGGTGGACCCCCGCACCGGGGCGCTGACCGTCCGCCTGATCTTTCAGGACGATAAGAACGTGCTGCGCAACGGCATGAACGTCAGCGTAGAGTTCATCAACCGGCAGGCGGGGCGGCAGCTCGTCGTGCCCAGTCAGGCCCTGGCCGAGCAGATGGGGGAGTTTTACGTCTATCGCGTGCAGGACAGCCTGGCTCTTCGGCAGCGGGTGAGCACCGGGGAAAAGGTGGAGGGCAAACAAATCATTCTGGAGGGGCTGGAGGCGGGGCAGACCGTCATCACGGAGGGGCTCAAGGCCGTCAAGGACAGCAGTAAGGTCAAAGTGCAGACCGGTAAACCTTCTTCCCGCTAACCGCCGCCTATGCTCCACTTCTTCGTACACCGACCGAAGGCGGCTATCGTCCTCTCCCTGATCCTGGTCCTGCTGGGGGGTATTTCGCTGTTGTCCCTTCCCATCACCCAGTTTCCCAAGATCACCCCGCCGACCGTGAGCGTGACGGGGACCTACGTCGGTGCTGACGCCCTGACGGTGGAGCAGACCGTCACCACCCCCATTGAAGTGCAGGTGAACGGCACCCCGGGAATGGACTACATCAGCAGCAACAGCACGAATAACGGGGTCAGTAGTATCGACGTCACCTTCGAGTTGGGTACCGACATCGACATCGCGGCCCTGGAAGTGCAAAACCGGCTGGGGATCGCCGAGCCGGTGCTACCGGAGGCGGTGCGGCGGCTCGGCCTGGTAGTCCGCAAGCGCAACCCCGGCCTGTTCATGCTCGTGGCCCTGCGCTCCCCGAACGGTACCCACGGGGGGGAGTTCCTGGATAATTACACCAACATTTACGTCCGCGACCAGCTCCTGCGGGTCGAGGGGATCGGGGATGTCTTTGCCGTCACCAAAGACTTCAGCATGCGGCTCTGGCTCTATCCCGACCGGATGGCGCAGCTGGGCCTGACGCCGGAGGAGGTGATTACCGCTGTGCGGGCCCAGAACGTGCAGGTGGCGGCGGGCTCGGTCGGGGCGCCCCCCCAGCCCGACGACCAGGCCTTTGAGTATACCGTCTTTCTGGATGGGCGGCTCACCGAGACCAGTGAGTTTGCGGACATCATCATCCGCAACGACCCGGAGTCCGGTGCCCTCATCCGGCTATCCGACGTCGGGCGGGTGGAGCTGGGTACCTTCAGCTACGGAAACCAGTCGCTGGTCAACCATCAGGAGGCGGCTATCCTGATTCTCTTTCAGGCACCGGGCAGTAATGCTTTGGCTACCGCACAGGGAGTTTATGATGCCATGGACCGGCTGAGCGAAGACTTCCCGCCCGACGTGGAGTACCTGGTTCCCTTCGAGGCCGCCTCGGTGGTGGAGATCTCCATCCGCGAAGTGGTCATTACGCTGTTGATCGCCCTGGCCATCGTGGCCTTCATCGTTTTTCTCTTCCTGCAGCGGTGGCGGGCCTCGGTGATCCCCCTGCTGGCCATTCCGGTGTCCATCATCGGGGCGCTGATGTTCTTCAGTCCGCTGGGTTTCAATATCAACACGCTCACCCTCTTCGGCTTCGTGCTGGCGATCGGTATCGTGGTGGATGACTCCATCGTAGTGGTGGAGGCCATTCAGAGCAAGCTGGAGGAGGGGGATGTGGACATCCGGGAAGCGACCATGGCGGCTCTGGACGACGTGGCCGTGCCGGTGATCACCACCTCCCTCATCCTGACGGCCATCTTCGTGCCGGTGGCCTTCATCACGGGGCTGACGGGGCAGCTGTACCAGCAGTTCGCGATCACGATCTCGGTGGCCGTGCTCCTTTCCTCGGTCGTTGCGCTTACGCTGGCACCCGCGCTTGCCGTCCTCATGTTCAAACGCGACCAGGAACAGCCCGACTGGCTGAAAAAGGTATTTCGGCCCTTCAATAAAGGTTTGGAAAAGTTGAAGAGCGGCTACGCGAGCAGTCTGGGCTGGGTGTTGAAGCACTACTACATCGCCCTGGCCGTGCTGCTGGGGCTGTGCGTAGCGACCTACTTCCTCTTCCGGGTCGAGCCCACCGGCTTCGTGCCGACCGAAGACGAGGGGCGCATCTTCGTCACCTTCGAGCTGCCCGAGGCCGCCGCCAACAGCCGCACGCTGGAGGTGATGGAAGAGATGATGGAGATTCTGGACACCATTCAGGAGGTGGAATCCTATACCGCCGTGGCCAGCCTGAACGCCATCACCTTCACCGACCGCTCGAACACGGGCACCATCTTCGTGCAGCTGCAGCCCTGGGGGGAGCGGACCGAAGAGGGGCAAGGGATTTTCGCCCTGGTCGGTAAGCTGAACCGCTACTTTCAGCGGATCGTCGATGCGCGGGTGGTCGTCATTCCGCCGCCACCAATTCCAGGATTGGGCAGTACCTCCGGCTTCAGCTTCATCCTGCAGGACCGGGCCGGTACCGCCTCGGTGAGCGAGTTCGAGCAGACGATGAATGAGTTTCTCGGACGCATCAACCAGCGGCCCGAGATCACCGGGGCCTTCAGTTTCTTCACCGCCCAGGCCCCGAGCTACGAACTGACCGTGGACCGCGTGCGAGCCAAGCAGCTCGGCGTGCCGCTGGTCAATATCTACAATACCCTTTCCACTTACCTGGGGAGCCAGTACATCAACGACTTCACCCTCTACGGCCGCACCTTCCGGGTCGTGGCCCAGGCCGATACCGCCTACCGGGCCGAGATCGAGGACCTTTCCGACTACTACGTCGCCAATACCGCCGGTGCGATGGTCCCCCTGGCTAACCTCATCACCTACGAACTGGGCAACACCGCCCCCCTCATCTCCCACTACAACCTCTTCCGTTCCGCCAGCATCACCGGCAATGCCGCGGCGGGCTACAGTAGCGGACAGGTACTGACGGCCCTGCGCGAGGCAGCCGACCAGTTGCCCGAGGGTTACGGCTACGAGTTTTCGGGGCTGAGTAGGGAGCAGGCGGAGTCCGGCTCCACCACGATCTACATCTTCGCCTTTTCCATCGCCATCGCTTTTCTCATCCTGGTGGCGCTGTTCGAGAGTTGGACGGTCCCCTTCTCCGTACTGATGGCCGCCCCGACGGGCATCTTCGGGGCTCTGCTGACGCTGTGGCTGCTACCGGATATCGATAACAATGTCTACGCCCAGATCGGGCTGATCACCATCGTCGGTCTGGCCGCTAAAAATGCCATCCTGATCGTGGAATTCGCGAAGAAAAATGTCGAGTCCGGCCAGGAAATTCGCGACGCCACCCTCAACGCCGCTACCGCCCGCCTGCGCCCCATCCTGATGACCAGCGCCACCTTCGTCTTCGGGATGATCCCCCTGGCGCTGGCCAGTGGCGCGGGGGCCAACAGCCGGCAGACGATCGGCTACGTGGTCATCGGCGGACTGGTAGCGGTGACGGCGCTGGCGATCTTTTTCGTGCCGGTGCTGTACGACCGGATTACGCGACTAGCGTATAGCGAGGAGGAGCTGGAGGGTTTTCGGGAGGAGGAGTGAGCTAGCGACTCCGCCGCCCCCGCATGATCTTGTAGTCGATCATGTCGCGCAGGCTATCCCCCTCCCGGCGGTTCTTGCGGATGAAGTCGGGGGAGACGCCGTGAATTTTCAGTTCGATCAGCAGATCGAGGGGGACCCGTTCTTTTTCCAGTTCGGCATACTGACCCGCAAAACGGGGCGTGATACCGTGGATTTTAGCGCGGATGAAGTCCTGGGTGCCTAGATCGGTATAGCCCGCGTCCCGCAGTCCGCCGACGAAATCCGGTGTAATGCCGTGGATGGTCAGCTGCTGAAATTCCTCCAGCCCGTCTACTTCCAGTCCGAGGTCCAGCATTTCCTTCGCTCTGCGTGCGTTCACACCGTGAATTTTGGCGGCTACCACTTCTTCCAGGCTTAGGTCGGCGAAGCCCAGTTCCATTAGCTCGGCGGTATAGGCTTTGTCGATCCCGTGAATGCTGGCGGTACGCGCTTCTTCGAGGGTGAGATCGGTAAGGCCGGCTTCGCGCAGCTCGCGAATTTTCGTGGCGTTCACCCCATGTATCTTGGCACTGGTGATCTCTTCTGCCGTCAGATCATCGTATCCCAGGGAGGTGAGCTCTCGCACGTACCCGATGTCAATGCCGTGAATGGCGAGTTGGAGGGCGGCATCGAAGGTCAGGTCCGTAAAGCCCATGCCCGCCATCTCACGGGAAAAGTCCAGGTCCAGCCCGTGGATGCGCGCCTGTACGACGTGATCCAGCGTCAGATCATCGTAGCCGATCCCCGCCAGTTCGTCAATGTAGGTCTTATCGATCCCGAAGATGCGGAGCTGTACGATCTTATCCAGATCGGGCCGCTCGAAGCCGGCCGCTTCCACGCCTTTAACGACACTATCGAGTCGGTCGCGATTGATTCCGAACACCGCCAGTTGCAGCACCTCATCGCGGTCCGGGTCGTAGCCTTCCGCCTCCAGGTAGTCCAGGTAGTCGATGGTGATATCGGCGAAGGCAAAGTAGGTGAGCTCATCATCCCGATAGTCCGTAAAGCCCCGCTCCTTTAGAGCACGCACGTAACCGGCGTCCGGCGCGAAGGAGAAGGTACCCACCCCTTCGTTTCCGTCGAAGACGCCCCGCAACGTCAGGGTACCGGCCGCCCGGCTCAGGGTGAAGGTGCCCATGCTGCCTCGGGGCAGGGTGGTGAACTCGTCTAACTGAAAGCAGTGGGTGCTATTCGACTGGTGGCGGTTGTCGTCACTTCTGACCGTAAAGGCAAAGCAGATCTCGCGCCCGTCGATCTCGGCGGTCCAGCTACGCCGCACCTTTTCCGGAGCGGGGGGAACCGGGAGGACTACTACGGGAGCGGGCGCCGGCACCGGATTGGGAGCCGGAACGGGGGCCGGTACCGGGGTGGGTGCAGGAGCCGGGGCCGGGCTAGGTACGGGCGCGGGAGCCGGTACAGGGGCCGGGGGCGCGGGCGGTACTTGCGCCACGGCATTGAAGGAGGAAACCGACAGCAGGAGAAGGGCCGGCAGGGCCAGGTACTTCCAGCCGGCACGGGAGGAGGAGCGTTTCGCTTTCATCATCAGGATACGTTGTTCGAGTAAGGTTTGGTTATAGCCGGTGGTGAGGCCGACGGCCCGGTTGGGTACGGCCACCCGCAGCAGGCTCAGTTGGTAGTCGACCGCGTCGGTGCCGCGGTGCAGCATCTCGGAGTCGGTCAGAAATTCCAGGTTGTTTTCAATGGCCCGGCGGTACGCCCAGGCGAAGGGGTTACACCACTGCACCACCACCAGCAGTTCGGCCAGCAGCAGATCGAGGGTGTGCCGCTGCCGCAGGTGGATCAGCTCGTGCTCCACCACCCGCCGGTAGGTGTCGGGGTCGTAGCTGCCGGGGTGTACGAACAGCCGGTTCCAGAAGGAAAAGGGGGCCGTCTCCTCCCCCAGTTCGACTAGGTAAAAGCCACTGATCTCGTAGGCGGGGTTACGGTAAATCTTCGCTACGATCACCAGGAGCTGGATCAGAAAGTGGATACCGAAAAGCACGACCCCCAGCAGGTAGCCGTAGGTGAGCAGCTGCATCCAGTCTACGCTTTCGTACCATATTGTTTCCGGTACGGCGATAGGGGCAGGGGCGGGCGGGGACGCAGGTGCAAGGGTTGCGGGTAAGGGGAAAGAAGCCGTCGGGACGGATATGCCCGGTTCAGGAGGAACTACTCGTCCGGCCCGCAACGACATCCAGGCCGGCACGGTGAGCAGGGGCAGCAACAAACAGCCGATCAGACTGGCCAGCAGGACGAAGCGGTTAAGCCGGAAGAAGGTCTCCCGTTGCAGCACGAAGTGGTAGTACAGGAAGCAGGCGGCTAGTAGCAGGCCGGAATGAAGGAGGTAATTCATGCCTGTTGGTCTTTAATCAGTTTGAGGAGGCGTTCCAGTTCGGCGGCATCCAGCTTTTGTTCCTTAGCGAAGTAGTTGACCAGCTTCATCGGGGAATTGTCGAAGAAGCGGGTGACGATGTCATCTACGGCCTGCTCCCGGTAATCATTCTCCGCTACCAGGGGATAAAAGCGGTAGGCGTTCCCCAGCTTCTCGTGCGCCACAAAGCCCTTCTCTTCCAGGATCTTGACCATCGTGGAGACGGTGTTGTAGTGGGGTTTCGGGTCGGGGAGCTCGGCGATGATCTCGCGCACGAAAGCACGTTCCAGTCGCCAGAGCACCCCCATGATTTGCGCCTCGCGGCGGGCCAGTCGTTGCATATCTACTAATTGATTAGTACAAGTATAGTACTAAAGAATTAGTTGCGCAACTAATTTATTAGTTTTCTAAGGAAAAACTACGTGGAGTCGCGTCCACCCATCTTCTTCCGTGCGGAGTCGGTAGGTAGCCCCGTGGGCCTCGAGAATGTCGCGGGTCAGCGTCAGTCCCACCCCCTGTCCGGTGGCCTTACTGCTGTAGAAGGGGGTGAAAAGGTGCTCGGCCACCTCGGTGCTTATCCCCGGACCGTCATCGGCCACGGTGAAGGAAGCAGGCTCCCGCTGCGTGCGCAATTCGATTCGCCCGCCACGGCCGATACTCTCGCGGGCATTGGTAAGGGCGTTGATCACGACCTGCTCCAGCTGGGCGGCATCGGCCCGTACCCGGACGCCCCCTTCGGCCAGCTCATACACCAATTCGATCCCGTGCTCGGCCAGCAGTTTTTCCATGACGCCCCCGGCGCCTTGCATCACCTGGTTCAGGTCGGTCCGTTCCCGTTGCGGTTTTGGTAGCCGCACCACCCGCGCGAAATTGCGCATAAAGGCGGTCAGGTTCTCGGCCCGGCCGATCACGGTGGGCAGGTAGTCGCGGGTGAGGGTAGGAAGGTCGGGATCGTTCTCCCCGGCAATCTCCAGCAAGCTACGGAGCAGGGAAACGATAGCGGCATTCGAGTTATTCACCTCGTGGGCCATCATGCGGATCACCTTACCGTAGGCCTCTTTCTCGGCCTGCAGCACGTCGGCGGTCACGTCCTGGATGACCAGAAAACCCCGTTCGAAACCGCGGTCGATGAAGGTGGCGTACTCGATGTGCAGTCGCCGGTTATCGCTGGTGGTCAGTTTGCGCTGCTCGCCTTCCCGTAGGTGGAGGGCGGGTTGTAATACGTGTTCCCCAAATTCCGCGCTGCTTTTCCGCCGTCGGCTAACCCAGTCGTTTTCCGATGCGATCCGCCCGTCGAAATCCAGGATGACGATACCCACCTCCGCCGCGTTGATCAGCTGGTCCAGGAACTGTTCCCGCTGCCGCCCGCTCACCCGCTCCTCCCGCAATTGGTCGATCATTCGGTTGTAGACCTGCCCGAGAAGGTCCATTTCGGGGCTGCCGGTGGGCGTCATCTTGACGGAGAAATCCTGATCGGCCAACGCGCCGGCCCCGCGGCTGAGGAGGATCAGGGGGGCTACCAGACGGGTGTATAGCCGGTAGCCGAGATAGGCCGAGCCGAGCAGGGCAAGTTCAGCTAGCAATAACCAGGGTCCGCGGCCGATAAGGAAGTAGGCGGCTATAGCTAGGGTAAGGTGTAACAAGCCTAGATAGCCAATGTATTGAGTGGTGGCAGACATACACTAAAAACTTACCACCTCCATCAAATCCTCCTCTGGATCATCTATGAATGCTATAATCTCGTTATGCTTTTCTATAAGAAACTGAGAAACAGCCTCTGTACTCGTATTTCCGACCCTTAGATAAATCACTTTAGGTGGTGGACCATACTGCTGTACCAAATCTTTGAAATCCGTATCCTGACTTACAATCAGCGTACATCCATTATTTCCAGCCCACTGCCAAATAACAGGGTCTATTGATGGATGAGGTAGCGGTATTCGGGAAACGTGTAATGCGTCCGGATAAAATGACGCTATCTTTTTAAGAATCCGAAATGATAAGTTTGCATCAATAAGAAGCATGTCAGGCTGCGACAGTTACTGTCTTACGCTCTCTTGCTGCTGCAAACGCAAGCGCTTCGAGTATGTCGTCCTTAGATAGCTCGGGAAAATCATAGATAATTTCGTCCATGGACATTCCATTTGCTAACCATCCGAGTATATCGCCAACGGTAATTCGAGTGCCCCGTATACAGGGTTTACCGGACCGTCTTCCGGACTCAATCTCGATTCTCTCAAAGCCTAGTAGCATAGCTTAATCCTTTAATACTCAACGGTGGTAGCGACCTAAAGTTACCCGATCCCATACTTCTCCAGCCGCCGGTACAGCGCCGCCCGCGTCAGCCCCAACTCCCGGGCCGTGGCGGTGATCTCCCCCCCGTTCCGCCCCAGCGCCGCCCGGATCATCCTGATCTCCATCTGCTCCAGCGTCATGCCCGAGGGGGCGAAGTTGGAGGCGATTGCGGAGGGGGCCGCGGCCTGACGGTCTAGTTGCTCGGCCGTGATGGTGTCTTCGGTCGTCAGGATGGCCATCCGCTCGACCAGGTTCTGCAGCTGCCGCACGTTACCCGGAAAAGGTTGCCGACGTAGCCAGGAGATCGCATCGCTGGCCCAGCGGAGGCGGGGGCGTTCGTAGCGTTTGCGCGCGCTGGCCAGGAAGTGGTCCGCCAGTAGGGTGATGTCGGTAGGGCGCTCCCGCAGGGGAGGCAGGTGTAGTCGGATCAGGTTGAGGCGATACAACAGGTCTTCCCGGAAAGTACCGGCACTCACCATCCCCTCCAGGTTGCGGCTGGTAGCGCTGAGGATGCGCACGTCGGTCGGCCGGGGCTTGCTCTCACCGAGCCGCTCGTACTGCCGCTCCTGGAGCACCCGCAGTAGCTTCACCTGGGCGGCGGCGGCCAGATCACCGACCTCGTCCAAAAACAAGGAGCCCCCCTCCGCCAGTTCGAATCGCCCTTTGCGGTCGCTGCGGGCATCGGTGAAGGCACCCGCCTTGTGGCCGAAGAGCTCCGATTCGAAGAGTCCCTCCGGTACGCCACCCAGATTGACGGCTACAAAGGGGCCACCGCTACGTTTACTGGCCGCGTGAATGGCCTCGGCGATCAGTTCTTTCCCCGTCCCGCTCTCGCCGGTAATGAGGACGGAGGCCTGGGTGGGGGCTACGCGTCGGGCCTGCTCGATGACTTCCCGTAGGGCTGGCGAGTCACCGATGATGGAACGGAATGCGTCCGAATTTCCGGTACGGCTTGCCCCAATAGCTATCGGGGCGTCCCCGCCCTCGTTTTGCTCGGCGTATAACGCCTCGACCGGGCGGGAAAGCTGCGTCTGAATGGAGTTGAGTAGCTCGTGGTTGTCCCAGGGCTTGGCGATGAAGTCGCGGGCACCGGCCTTCATTCCCTCCACGGCTAGTTGTACCGTGGCCCAACCGGTCATCTGGATGATGGGGAGGCTCGGGTAGTTGCTCAACAATTCCTTCAGTAGTTTCATACCACCGCGCCCGCTGGTCTCGATGGTGAAGTTGAGGTCCAGTAGTACCAGATCGGGCCGAAACTCGCTCACCGTCGGTAGCGCGTCCTCCGGATGGTGGATGCTGCGCACCCGGTAGCCGGCCCGTTTGAGGAGGAGCTCCAGGCTGGTGCAGACGGTGCGGTCGTCGTCGATGATGAGAATTAAAGGGATTGAGAGTTGAGGGTTTAGAATTAGGGCTGTACGAAGTTTTTGATTCGTCATATGGGGTGCTGCTGCACCGCTG
>CAZKPE010000111.1:0-12575 GCA_964554545.1 uncultured Lewinella sp. | reverse complement strand
GCTCCCGCTCGAAGGTCTGCTCCAGCTGGCTGAAGGCCTTGTTGATCTTGTTGAGGCTACCGACTTTATTCAGGGGCAGGCGCACGATGCGGCTCTGCTCGGCCAGGGCCTGGAGGATGGACTGGCGGATCCACCAAACGGCGTAGGAGATGAACTTGAAGCCGCGGGTCTCGTCGAAGCGCTGGGCGGCCTTGATCAGACCGAGGTTGCCCTCGTTGATGAGGTCGGAAAGAGAGAGCCCCTGGTTCTGGTATTGCTTGGCGACCGAGACGACGAAGCGGAGGTTGGCCTTGGTCAGTTTTTCGAGGGCGATCTGATCGCCTTGCTTAATGCGTTTGGCGAGGTCTACTTCTTCTTCGGGAGTCAGCAGATCAACTTTGCCGATCTCTTGCAGGTATTTCTCGAGAGACTGGCTCTCGCGGTTCGTGATCGACTTGGTTATCTTTAGCTGTCTCATCTAGCAGACGTTTTCTGAAATTGGCCGCAAAATTACGGAAAAAAGCGGGGCGGGTCAAGGCCGGCGCGACGGTTAGGCCTTAACATGCAACTAACACTACGAATAAACAATAGGTTGGGGCGGGCTAAACTTTTGGTTATCTCGCCTTATTTGGTTTATTTACCCCCCACCTTCGGGCTTTATTTGTGAAGTCTTCCTCCCCAAACACCCACTATGGAACGTGTTAAGTTTACCTCGGAATTCATCTTTCGGGCTTCCCCCAATATCGTCTATCAGTTTCTGACGGACCCGGCCTGTCTGACGCGGTGGTTTTGCGACGAGGTCGACATCAACGACAGTACCTACACCTTCGTCTGGAGCGGATCGCCGGAGGCCGCCGAACTGATCGAAGACAGCGAGGGGAGCATGGTCCGTTTTGCCTGGGAGGACGCCGACGATGACGATGAGTACCTGGAGTTCAACATCACGAAAAGCCCCGTGACGGGGGAAACGATCGTCTACGTCACCGACTTTGCCGACGATGACGAGGTGGAAGACCAGAAGGCCCTCTGGGATACGCAGCTGACGCGGATGCGGGCGGAGATGGGGGGGTAGAGTAGGGAAGCTTATCCACACACCGTAATTTGACTCCCCGGCCGTACATTAGGATATGGCCGATTCAGCTTTCGCATTTCTGGCTACCTCCATTCGGGAACGCCTCCACCCCCGGGGCGGCGGTAGCCCATACCGTATGCAAGTCTGGATCGGGATCACCCTGATCGTGCAGACGCTGACGGTCTTTCCCTCCCGTCCACTATTGATCGGGGCGGTAAGTCTGCTTCCGGGCATCGGGTTTTTCATTCGGGGACGGCAATGGCAAATTCCCCTTTCCTGGTCCTACGTCTTCGTTGGTATCGGGAGCTATTTGTTCGCCCTGATCAGCGACCGCAGCGTGGCCCTCTACACGGTGATGTATTTCAACTGGGCTATTCCGGTCTGGATTTTGGAACGGAGAGGGTACATCCCGGTGGAGGCTTTTCTGGGCTCGGTCTTCCTACTCCTCACCCTTCCCGCCCTCTGCGTGCTGGCTTACCCCGGTCTGGCGACCGCAGGGTCTACCCACCCGGTTTGGGTGGCGGCGGTGGGCGTCCTCCTCTTCGCGATCAATTTTTACCTCGTGTACCGAGACTATCTGTTCGGTCGGCAAAAGATGGAGCGGTACGTGAAGCAGCTCGATCTGATCAATGAAATATGCGACCGGCTGGCGGGCATCGTGACGACCAACCTGCCGCTGCGGCAGAGCCTGTGGCGGGTGGCCGCGGAATGCGCTCCGCTGATCGGCGTCGACGACCTCGTGATCTATCTGTACAATGACCGGGACGACCGACTGGATCAAGTGGCGGCCTACGGGCCGAAGGACGGGGGCGGACAGACCATCGTAGACCCTATCCGTATGGTGCCCGGGGTCGGGGTGGTGGGTCGTACCTTTTCAGAGCGCCGCGTCTATTGCATCGATGATGTACGGGAGGTTGATGACTACATCTACGACTATATGTCGGGCTTGTCGGAACTGTGTGTACCCATCCGTCTGCGCGACCGAACGTTGGGAGTAATCGACTCGGAAAACGGGCAGTTGGGCTTTTACGAGGATATCCACCGGCAGCTATTCGCCACGGTAGCCACCTTTTGCGGCGTACTCGTGACCCTGGACGAAACGGCCGAACGGCAACGGCGGGTGAGCCTGGACCGGGTCGACCTCATCCGGCTGCGGGAGGTGGAAGAGCTCAAGAACGCATTTCTGACGAACATTTCCCATGATTTACGCACCCCGCTGGCTCTCCTTGTTGGGCCGGCGGAAGTCATTGCCCGACAGGTTGTCCGGCCGGAACTCCGCCAGCAGGCCCGCTATATCATTCAGAATGTCCGCCATCTCGAATCGATGATCGAACAGCTCCTGCAGCTCAACCAACTGAACAAGCGGGAGCCGACCGGCAGGAATGAAGATGTCGACCTGCAAGAGCTGATCGCCAGCATCCATCAGCAGTACCTACCCGCGGCGCGGGAACAGCACATCAACTTCGTGCACCAGCGCGGCGAAGGCGTATCCATCCTGCTGACCAACCGGTTCATGCTTAGCCAGATTATTCATAACCTCGTCCAGAATGCCTTCCAGTATTTGGGCCGCGGCAGCCACATCGCCGTAGGTTGGAATACCCGGGAAGGCGGGGGATGGCGCGTCACCGTGGAGGATGACGGAATCGGCATCGAGCCAGGGGTGCAGGAGCGGATCTTCGACCGCTTCTTCAAAGCGGACGAGAACTCACTGGGCGGTTCCGGAATCGGGCTGTCGCTGGTGCGGGAATACGCCGAACGACTGGATGCCAAGGTTTCACTGAGGAGCCAGCCCGGCCGTGGAAGTCTGTTTACCCTTGACCTGCCGGCCCGCCCGGTGCAGCCGGATGCAGGGAATGACAAGGGTGGATCGACATCCACGGTCGACGAAAGTAGTCCCTTGGTTCTCGTCGTCGAGGATCACGCCGACCTGAATCGCTTCCTTACGGGGCTGATCAGTGACCGCGGGTTCAACGTCCGTGGCGTATGTGATCTGGAGGCCGCCCGTAACCAGTTACGGAGCAACCCTCCGGATCTCATCCTGACTGACCTCATGTTGCCGGGTGAAGACGGGGAGGACTGGATTCGGGAATTGCGCGCCGACGACACCCTGGATCACCTTCCGATCGTCGTGCTCTCCGCCCGCGACGGGGAGGCGGATAAGCAACGGCTGTACGAATTGGGGATCGACAATTTCGTGAGTAAGCCCTTCCGAAATGAAGCGCTGATCGCCGTGATCCGCAATGCGCTGAGCCGGCGGAGGAAAATTTTCGCCGCGCTGGCTACCCGCTACCTCTACCAGGACCTATCCCCTGATCAGGGACGGTCGGCACGGGACACCCTCGTACTGCGGGCCCTGGCATTCGTGCGCGAGCAATTGGATAACCCCGACCTGGTGGTGGGCGACCTGAGCCAGCACCTCGGGCTCGGTAGAAATAGACTGCAGCGGGAGTTACGGGAAGCGACCGGAATGACGCCGGTGGAATTCATTCGCTCCATCCGCCTCCACGAAGGCTTCCGGCTTCTTTCCGACCAACCGGAGTTGACCGTCTCGGAAGTGGCTTACCGGACCGGTTTTAACAACCTATCCTACTTCAGTCGGGCCTTCAAGCAACAATTCGGCCACACCCCCAGCACCGTGGCCGGGTCGACGGAGGCTCCAGATTGACAATTTTCGACCGGGGGTTTGATCATTCTGCACCGGGTGCAGAAAGTGGGCTCATTGCTGCAATATGCTGAAAGGAAGCCGTGGTGGAAGCGGCCAGATTTGCCCTGCATTCAATCCAAGTTCTCACCCAAATCCTTTCACTATGAGATCCGATTTCATCCTGTACCTTTTACTCCCCGTCGTGCTTGGCCTGGTTGCCTGCGAACCAAGCGACCCCAACCTTCCGGACGATATTCAGGCCCCCGGTCTAAACATAGCCGCCTTCGAGGAAAATTTGCGGGCCGCCTTCGACGGCCGCGTCATTGGATACGGTTGGGCGGCCTACCAGCAGGGCGTGTTGGTGTCCAGTGGCGGGGGCGGTTTCGCCCGCACGGTTGCGGATGGCGACCCCGTGCCCTTCGACGGTCAAACCTACGCTACCTTGTTCAGCACGACCAAGACCATGACGGCGGCGCTCGCCCTGCGTCTGCTTGAACAACAGGGAATTAGCCCGGACCAGCCCTTCGCACCCTTCCTTCCCGCCACCTGGGACATTCATGAAGACCACCTGACCACCAGCTTTGTCGATCTGATGGGTCACCGGAGCGGGATGGCGGGAACCTTCGACACCTACACTTCCATGCGGAACCGACTCGCCCAGGGGGCCGACCATCCGAAAAGTAGCCGGGTATACGCAAACATTAACTTCACCCTATTCCGCGTACTCATTCCGGGATTGCTCAACCTGGAGGGGCTCAACGCCGCGGCGGACGCAGGCGATGCCACCGCCAGGGACTACTGCGCCGAGCGATACGAAGGCTACGTGAAAGGACCCCTTTACGATGCCGGCGTGCCGTATCATCACCTGGCGGATACCTACTACCGACCCGAATTCGAGCGCACCCTGTACTACAGCTGGTGGGCCAACCAACAGGACGAAACGATCGGGGACCCCCGGGGGCTGGAGATGTTTGATTGTCACGATATTTCCGGGGGTGGCGGCTGGTTTATGACCGCCGAGCAATTTGCCGCCTTCATTGATGGAATGTACCGCTTTAAGGTAGTGGATGAGGCCACCATCGAGCGCATGCAGGATGATCGGCTTGGAATAAACTCCACGACCGGAACCCACGGTACCTACTACACCCACAACGGCGGAGATGAGTGGGACTCGGACCCCACCGGACGGGGCGGTCAGTGCGTCTGGATGTACTTCCCGCCGGCTAATTTATCGGTCTACCTGACCCTTAATAGCCTCGATAATGATCTCCAGGCCGACCGCAGCGTCCTGCTGCGGAACGCCTTCGACGAGGCCGCCAACTTTTAGCCATTCTTGTTCTCGCCCTTACCCAGGTCTCCGATCCGGGTAAGGGTGTTTAAACTATAAATTCAGCACATTATGCAACGTAGGGAGCTTTTCGAATTTGAAGATCAGCAGTGGCTACCGGGCATAGTGCGTACGGGGGTGACGCGGCTGCTGGTGGTGCTTCACCGCCTGTTCGGTACCCGGGATGATATGCTTCGGCTGATCGACCTGGTCCGGGAGCGGCGGAATTTCAACCTTATCGTTGACTTGGGCTCCGGCTCCGGGGGCGTCATGCCGGAGGTGGTCCGGGAAATGAATGCCCGGCCCGGGAGTGCGGAGCTTCAATTATTATTGACCGATCTACACCCTGACGAACGCGTACTTGCCGAGTACAGGAAAGAGGAGGATGGTGCCATCACCTACCACGATCGGTCGGTAGATGCCACGAACACGGCAGCTCTTCCGGACGGATTGCGGACGATGGTGAGCAGCTTTCACCACCTTTCCCGGCCCGTGGCGGCCGCCGTCCTCCGGGCCGCTCAGCATGACCGCCAACCGATCCTCATCTACGAGCTTGCCGAAAACCGTATCCCGTTTTTCCTCTGGCTCCTCCTCCTTCCCATCGGATTGACCATACTTTTCTTTATGGCACTGGTCATGACGCCCTTTGTACGCCCGATATCATTCCGGCAACTCCTGCTTACCTATCTCGTTCCGGTGATTCCTCTGGTGTATGCCTGGGACGGTCAGGCTTCCCTGCCCCGCACCTATAGCAAGGCGGATGCCACGTCCCTGATCGCCGATCTCGACAATGAGCACTACCACTGGGAAATTGGTGCAATCGACCAATTCCTGACCGGGCGAAAACAAGGGTTTTGCCTTATTGGCTACCCGGTCTAGGCCCACGGAAAGCCTATGTCGTACCTTGATGCCGTAAGGCTAAACCCGCAAATGACTCGTATATACCTTGGACTGACCTTCGCCGACCCCGTGTTGCCCCGGCCCCGCACACCGGCCCTGAACGAGCACTACCTGGACTATCCCGGCCTGCTCGGCTATCTGGAACGGCTCTACGCCCTCGGTGCGCCATCGACGAACCGCGACCCATTGCGTACTGAACAATACCGCCAAGTCGTGGAGGTCCACCTGGAGGGTTGCGACCTACCTCCCTTCTATGCGGCATCACTCCGTGCCGACCGGTTCGCTACCGCGGAGGATCTTCTGGCCCGCCGCGACGAGTTGCTCGAATGTGGGTACCGCCTGGACGTACCAGCTGCGGAGGCCTGTCCGCCCCGCATCCGCGTCCTCCACGACTTAGAGGCATTGCTGTTGGACCCCGAGCGCGATCTTCAGCTGCTACCGGGCCGCTGCGAACGGCTGAACGCCCTACTGGCCGCGCTGACCGCGCCCCGCCACCGCCAATTGACAATCTACCTCCACGAGCCCCAACCGCTACTGCCTCCGGGTCTGCGCCGGCTACTCGAACGCCTGGAGGCCTCCGGTGACCGGATCGTTCAGGTAGCCGAACCGTGGCCCCCGATGGCTTTCACCGATCTCGGCCGCTGGCAATCCCGGCTGCACGCCCTCGTGGATGGGGGAGCCCTGCCGCCGGCCCGGCAAGCCGCCGCCGGTGACGGCAGTTTGATCGTACTGCGGGCCGAGCGGGAGACCCACCTGGCAGCTTACCTGGCGCGAATGGGGCGCGACAATCCCGACTGGCGGCCCGCCGTACTGATGACGGTAGCGAATCAGACCCTCGATAATGCCTTTGTGATGGAGGGGCTACCGAGCATGGGCATCCCTTCCCTGAGTCTGGCACGGCCCAGCCTACAGGTGCTCAAACTCGTTACGGCCTTCCTCTGGGAACCGGTGGAGGTGCAGCGGATCATGGAATTCGTATCCCTGGTCACCAAACCGCTGGATCCCTTGCTCGGGCAGCAGCTTGCCAATCACCTTGCGGATACTCCGGGGCTCTACGGGGGGCGGTGGACCTATGCCGTGGAGGAGAGCTTCCGCCGAATCGCGGAAAAACGCAATGGAAAAAAACGGGCCAAGCGGGCGCGGGAGCAGTACGACTTTTGGTTCCGCCGCCGCCGCTACCCGCGGGATGGCCGGGTGCCGAAAGGGGAGGTCCGTAGCCTGTTCGTCTTCCTTAACAACTGGGCGCGGGATGCCTACGAGGAGGATAAAGAGCAAACGGGGCTGCTCGTGCTGATGGCGCAATCCGAGCGGGCTACCGAACTGTTGGATGTGCTGCCCGAGTTGGAATTAAGCTACCTCGACGTCGAACGGGTGGTGCGCACCATCTACCAGCCGGCGCCCCAGCAGTTCCGTCCGGAGCAGCAGAAAAGTTATCCCACCGTGTTCGCACCTGCGTCCATCGCCCAACTGCCCGACAGCGGACAAGCGGAACTCAGGGAACTGATCTGGTGGGACTTCGTGGCCCGGGACCCGAACTACTTCTTCAGCCGCTACTACCCGGATGAGCTGAGCTACCTTGCCGAACAGGGCTTGACGCCCCTCCTTCCCGCTCAACAGAACCAACTCCTGATCTGGCAGAACCTGCGGCCCCTCCTGCACGCAAGGCAGCGGGTCATCCTGTGCCTGCCCCGCCGCGTGGATGGTACGGAAATGGATGCACACGCCCTGATGGGGGACCTGGAAGCCACCTTTGACGAGGCCGGTCTGCAGCGATTAACCGTGGACATAGACGCTACCGGCGCCGCTCACGGCTTGCTTTCCGACTTCAAGGTCCCCGAGTTCACCGACGTGCCGCTGCATCTTCTGGACCCACCCGTGCCCCTGCTGTCGATAGAACGTGCTCGGGCTATCCACCCCCGGGAAAAGGAAACCCCTACCGCACTGGACGACCTGCTGTATTACCCCCACAAGTGGCTGTTCCGTCACCAACTGCGGTTGCACCCCAGTCCGATCCTCAGTATCGCCAGCGAAAATCGCCTGCGGGGAAACCTCAGCCACCTCTTCGTGGAGCGGCTGCTGGCCGAGATTGCCGGTACAGACAGACCCTATACCCAGGTAGAGGTAGCCGAGTGGATCGACCGCCAGGCATACGATATGCTACGCCAGCAGGGAGCCGTACTGCTGGAATACGGGCAGGAACCGGAGCGGGTGCAGTTCCTGCTGACCATGAAAAGTTCGGCCTGGACGCTGGTTAACTTCATCCAGTCCAACGGCTGGCAAATCCGGGGCTCGGAGGAGGAAGTCACCGGTTGCATCCCCCTCGGCGGGCAGCAGGAGGTGCGGGGCCGAGCCGACCTGATCCTGGAACGGCGGGGAACGGACGGCCAACACGAGCTGGCCGTAGTGGACCTGAAATGGCGGGGGAAGTCGGTCTTCCGCAATCTCCTGCGCAACGCTCAGGATATTCAGTTGTGTCTGTACGCCAACTTCCTGCGGGGGGAGGAGGCCCACCGGGTGCACACGGCGTATTACATCCTGCGCGACGGCCTGATGCTGGCACGCAACGCACTGGCTTTCGAAGGGGCCGAGGTGGTGCCGGGACCGGAAGATTACCGGACCGTGCAGCAGGAAACACTCCATAAAATACAGCGGACGGCCGGCTGGCGGTGGGAGCAAATTCAACAGGGCAGGGTTGAGGTGCGTTGTAAGGAAACCGCTCCATTCCTGGAGGACGAGTACCTGGATCTTCCTCACGACGAGTTACTCGCCCTGCCGGATGAGACCTCCCCCTTCGATGACTACCGCAGCCTGATCGGGCTGGTACGCTGACCCAATTTTTCCTATGCCATTGCTTATCCTTGTTCTTCTGTTTACGGGACTGCCCGTCCTGGCCCATGCTGACCCACCAACCGAAGACTTTCCGGAGGTAAAGCGGATCACGCCGATCACCTACCAGGGCCGGCCGCATTTCCGGGTCAAGACCCGCACGGCTACCTACCTCTACGACGTAGCCGGTGGGGGCTTCAGCAGCATCATCGATCGGGACGGTAACGACTGGGTCGCCTTCAAACCGGAGCCGTGGGGGGAGTATCCACCCTCGGCCGCCAGTGCCTACCGGGGAGTACCGAACTTCGTTTTCCGCGAACCCGATAACGGGGCCGGCCATCCGGGCTGGGATCAGTGCGAGAGCCGGGTGGTGGGCCGTAATCAGATTCACACCGTGAGTAAGTCCGGACGCTGGGCCTGGACGGTGACGTTCTATCCCGACTGCGCCCGTTTCGACATGGTGAATTCCGATCCCGATCATCCCTACTGGTTTCTCTATGAAGGCCCCGCCGGCGGGAGCTACCGGCCGCGGACGACCTACTGGGCCACCGACCTGAGCGATCCCTCTTACGTCATTCACGACCACTATAAGGGCGATGACCACGAAGCCCTGCACCGCTATATGATGTTCGGCGAGGACGACAGTCCCTACACCCTGTTCATGCTGCAGGAGGAGGCCGACACCCTCGTGGACCATATTTCCTACCTCGGCAACGAAGAGATCGGTGCCCGCGACAGCCCCGATGGTATGGTAGTCGCCGGATTTGGGCGCGGTCCGGGAAGTTACCCGCTGATGTCCGGCCCCAATACCTTTCTGATCGGCCTGCTTCCCCATAATCTGAGCGAGAATAAGGAATTGCTTAAAGCCCGCCGCCGCGTCGAAAAGCTCGCTAGCCGACGGACTCGATGAAAGTGCCCGTGGTGAGGTAGCGCATGATGTAGACCAGGGCGATACTGACCACGAGGCCGAAGGTGACCTTGCCCAGATCGTTAAAGATGTTGCGAAAGGCGGACGAGAGGTTCTTGCGGCCCGGCACCGTCTCGGCGTAGGCCACCGCCGCACGGGTAATCATCGCCACCGCCATGACGACGATAATGAGGTTATCCACCGCATCGCGCAGATAGACTACGTAACCGATGAGTACGAGGAGGACGACGTTCATCAGCATCCCGGCGTAGTAGGGCAGGGGTGCGCGCCGTCGGTCGCTGGGCTCGGCGTCCAGTTCCAGCCGGTAGCGAATGGCGATCTCCCGACCCGCCAGCAAACCCAGGAATACCCAGGTCGTGGACATCGGAACGTTACTGAACTCCTTGAAGAACAGCAGGATGATCCCGTAGATGAAATCGACGATGGTGGCCGAGCGAATGTCCGTGGTGTTCGTCTTGGCCTTGACGATCTTCTGGATGTTGCCGCCCCGACTGTAGAAGATGAAGGCCAGCATGGAAAGCAGCACGGTTAGGGAAACGGCAATCTCGGTCACGGACAGGGCCCGGGGTAGGTAAACATAGATGTTGGCAAAATCCTGGATCAGCCACTGCCCCCAGAGAAAGCCGGTGGAAGCCCACTGTAGCCCCGTCCAGAGCTTCTTTTCCCGATCCGTAATCGAGTCGCGGATGAAGCGCTTGTCCAGCCAGCGGGTAACCAGTTGCCAGACGATGATCGCCACGCAGAAGGCCAGGGCATAGCCTAGAATGGACTTCATCGTCATATCGAACAGCCCCTTCGGCTTGAAGAAGGTCAGGATCAAAAAGGAGGTGGACACCGGGATACCCGTTCGCGTCAGCACCATCAGTACCAGTGGGGGGAGCAGGTAGGCCCAGCCCATATTCTCCACGAAGGCATAGCTTTCCAGTCGACCGTAACTGACATCCCCGTCGTACTGCGACCAGCCATACAGCAGCGTGAAGGCCAGGATGGAGCCCGCGAACAACCACAGGACGTACCAGGGCTTGTCTTCGTTCGAGCTTAAAAAGGTCCCCAGTGTTTGAATGGAATCATTTCCTACAACGGCGTAGCCGGCCAGGATAAAGCCGGTCCACATAATGATCAGGGATGCATCCATTCAGGGTGGGGTGAGAAGGGGGGTAAAGTCGGCAAAGATCGGGGTAGCGTGTTAACTGAGAGTTAAGGTAGGGCGCTTCGCGTGGGTGGCCTCCATCCCCGGTGCGCAGCACCGTCCACCCCCGGCGAAGCCGACCACCCGGCCGCAGGCCTTCTAAATCGCTAACACACTCGCCATCCGGATCAACTCCTCCTTCGGCTTCTTCACCTTATGGATCGCATCCGCGAAGGAGTGGACCGTTACCTCGTTATTCACGATGCCGACCGCGATGTTCTCTTCTCCACTCAGGAGCAACTCTACGGCCGCATGCCCCAGTCGACTGGCCAGTAAACGATCGGCCGCCGTAGGTGCTCCGCCGCGTTGCATATGCCCGATCACGGTCACTTTCGGTTCCATGCTCGCCAGCTCGTGCTGAATCTGATCGGCAATCCCCGCGGCGCCACCCATGGCATGACCCTCCGCGACGATGACTACACTGAAAAGTTTACCGCGGGCCTTGTTCTTTCGCAATACCTCCTTCAGGTCTTCCAGATTGGTCTCCGCTTCCGGGATCAGGACGCTGCTGGCCCCCGACCCGATGGCCGTATACAGCGCGATGTAGCCGGAGTTGCGCCCCATCACTTCGACGAAGAAGAGGCGGTTGTGGCTGTCTGCCGTGTCGCGGATCTTATCCACGGCGTCGATGGCGGTGTTCACGGCGGTGTCGAAGCCGATGGTGTAGTCGGTTCCGTAGAGGTCGTTATCGATGGTGCCGGGAATGCCGATGAAGGGAATCTGATGCTCCTGGTTGAAGACCTCCGCCCCGGTGAAGGTGCCGTTGCCTCCGATCGCGATCACGGCGTCGATGTCGTAAGCCCGCAGGTGGTCGTAGGCCTGCTGCCGCCCCTCCGGGCTCATGAAGCGTTTACTGCGCGCGGTCCGCAGCATGGTGCCGCCCCGCTGGATAATATTAGCCACGTCCCGCCGCTCCAGCCGCTGAAAGTGCCCGTCGATCATACCCTCGTAGCCCCGCTCGATGCCGTAGACGTGCAGCTTGTTCCAGGCCGCCGTGCGCACGACCGCTCGCAGGGCCGCGTTCATGCCCGGGGCGTCACCACCCGAGGTGAAGACCGCGATGCGGCGAATATCCTTGCGTTCCATACTTTAATTCGTCGAGTGAAAGTCAGCCAGGGCCTCAATGGGCTTGTGGACGAAGCGGCCGGCCCGCAAGTCGCGCTCGTGGAGGGCCGCCAGGAGGATCTTCTGAAAGTGGAAGGCAATACTCCCGATGAAGTGCACCGGTAGCTCCAGGTGGCCGGCGTACTTTCGTACGTGTCGATCCAAAAATTCAGCAAAGCTACTGAAGACGATCTTCTGAATGAGCGGGTGTTCCATATGCTCGCTCATGAAGCGGGTGAAGCCCGCCAGGTAGGTGTTTGGCATCTCCGACTCATAGACGTTGTTCAAAACCGTCATCCGGTCGGCCGTCGTATAGTTCTCGAAGGCGTCGTTCAGGTCGTCATCGAGTTCCCGGTAAAAATAGGCACGCAGGAAGGCCTTCCCGAGGTGGGAACCACTGCCCTCGTCACCGAGCATGAAGCCCAGGTTGGTCACGTTATCCGTCACCTCTTTGCCGTCGTACAGGCAGGTGTTACTTCCCGTACCCAGTATGCAGGAAATACCCGCTTCCCGCCCGCAGGTGGCCCGCGCCGCGCCCAGAAGGTCGTGCATTACCTCCACCTTGGCCCGGGGCCAGGCATTGTTGATGCAGTCGAAGATGACCTT
>CAZKPE010000110.1:0-12588 GCA_964554545.1 uncultured Lewinella sp. | reverse complement strand
GGCCGAGAAGTTCCGCATCCTCGATTATATCGACGGACTGGGCGGCGGCAAGGGCGTGGTCCGGGCCGGAGAGGTGAAGGAAGCCAACAGCTTCGTCTCTTCCTTCAGTTTCGGGGACCGAACGCGCTCCTTCCTCAAGGTGCAGGACGGCTGCGACTACAAGTGTACCTTCTGTACCATCCCCCTGGCGCGGGGGAAGAGCCGCAGCAGTACAGTGGACCAGATTGTATCCGACGCCCGCGAGATAGCCGCCCGGGGGGTGAAGGAGATCGTGCTGACCGGCGTCAATATCGGCGACTTCGGCAACGGCACCTCCGTTATCGAGGGGCAGCGGCCGCGTAAGGAGGCCCTCTTTGTCGATTTGGCCCGTGCCCTGGACGAGGTGAAGGGCATCCGTCGTTTCCGTATTTCCAGCATCGAACCGAACCTCTGTACCGACGAGGTGATCGACTTCGTAGCCGGCAGCCGGCGGTTCGCTCCCCACTTCCACATGCCCCTGCAGAGTGGCAACAACAAGCAGCTCGCCCAAATGCGCCGCCGCTACCGCCGGGAGCTCTACGCGGAGCGGGTAGCCCACATTAAGCGCGTCATGCCCCATGCCTGCATCGGCGTCGACCTGATCGTCGGCTTCCCCGGCGAGACCGAAGAAGACTTTTTGGAGACCTACCGCTTCGTACAGGAGCTGGACGTGAGCTACTTCCACGTTTTCACCTACAGCGAGCGCGCCAACACCCCCGCCGCGGAGATGGACGGTGCCGTCCCCCTCCCAGAGCGCCGCCGCCGCAACAAGATGCTGACCATCCTGAGCGAGAAGAAGCGGCGGGCTTTCTACGAGCGCCACCTCGGTGAGGTACGCCCCGTCCTGCTCGAAGCCGGAAAGGAGGAAGGCACGCTCCACGGCTTCACCGACAACTACATTAAGGTCAGCTACCCGGCGGATTCCAGCTGGGTGAACCACCTCGTGGACATGGAGCTGGTAGGCTTTAACGAGCGGGGACTGATCGAAGCAAAAGCCGCCGTCACGCAGGCTAGCATGACGGCGGCTGCCTCGCTTTGGTCGGTCTAGGGCTAAGCCAGTTCCTCCCGAATCTTATTGAGGGCGCTACCCGCCCGTACCCAGTCGATCTGGGCGGCGTTGTAGGTGTGCGCCACTTCGAAGGTATCGCTGCTGCCGTCGGCGTGGTCCAGCTTCACCGTCAGATTGCGGCCGGGGGCCATCTCGCTGAAGTCGGTGATGCTGACCTTATCGTCCTGGCGGATCTTGTCGTAGTCGGCCGGGTTGACGAAAGTCAGCGCCAGCATCCCCTGCTTCTTCAGGTTGGTCTCGTGGATACGGGCGAAGGACTTCACCAGTACGGCGTGGACGCCCAGGAAGCGGGGCTCCATGGCGGCGTGCTCGCGGCTCGACCCCTCGCCGTAGTTCTCCTCCCCGACCACGATCTGGCCGATGCCGTTGTCGCGGTAGGTGATCGCGCTTTCGGGCACGGCCATGTACTCGTCGGCGACGTAGTTCAGGACCGTATTGGTCTTCTCGTTGAAGTAGTTGATCGCGCCGATCAGGCAGTTCTGGCTGATGTTCTCCAGGTGGCCGCGAAACTTGAGCCAGGGCCCGGCCATCGAGATGTGGTCGGTGGTACACTTGCCCTTGGCCTTGATGAGTACCCGCATATTGCGCACCTGCTCCGGCTTGATGGGTTTAAAGGGCTCGAGGAGCTGCAGGCGATCGCTGTTGGGATTGACCTTCACCTCGATCCCACTACCGTCCTCGGCGGGGGCCTGGAAGCCGGCATCCTCTACGGCAAAGCCGGTGGGCGGCAGCTCGTAGCCGTGGGGGGCTTCAAGCTTGACCTCCTCTCCCGCCTCGTTGGTCAGGGTATCGGTGAGGGGGTTGAACTTCATGCTGCCACTGATCGCCATGGCGGTCACGATCTCGGGGCTGGCCACGAAGGAGCGGGTGGCGGGGTTGCCGTCGTTGCGCTTGGCGAAGTTGCGATTGAAGCTGGTGATGATGGAGTTGGCCCGGTCGGGGTCGTCGGTATGGCGGGCCCACTGTCCGATGCAGGGTCCGCAGGCGTTGGCCAGGACCACGCCGCCCACGTTTTCGAAGGCCTGCAGGATACCGTCGCGCTCCACGGTAAAGCGAATCTGCTCCGAGCCGGGGGTGACGGTAAATTCTGACTTGGCCTTCAATCCCTTTTCCGCCGCGTCCTTGGCGATGTTGGCCGCCCGGTCCAGGTCTTCGTAGCTCGAATTGGTGCAGGAGCCGATCAGGCCGACCTCCAGTACGGGGGGGAATTCGAACTTGTCCACGGCCGCGGCGAATTCACTGATCGGGAAGGCCCGGTCTGGCGTGTAAGGCCCGTTAATGTGGGGCTCCAGGGTGCTCAGGTCGATCTCGATGACCCGGTCGAAGTACTGCTCGGGATTGGCGTAGACCTCTTCGTCGCCCGTCAGGTGCTCGGCTACCCGGTCGGCCAGTTCAGCAACTTCCGTGCGGTCGGTGGCCTTCAGGTAGCGGCTCATGCTCTCGTCGTAGCCGAAGGTGGAGGTGGTGGCCCCGATCTCGGCACCCATGTTGCAGATGGTGCCCTTACCGGTACAGCTCATCGAGCGGGCGCCCTCGCCGAAGTACTCCACGATGGCCCCGGTACCGCCCTTCACGGTCAGGATGCCGGCGACTTTGAGGATGACGTCTTTGGGGCTGGTCCAGCCGCTCAGTTTTCCGGTCAGCTTCACGCCGATCACTTTAGGCATCTTGAGTTCCCAGGGCATGCCGGCCATCACGTCGACGGCATCGGCGCCTCCTACTCCGATAGCGACCATACCGAGCCCGCCCGCGTTCGGGGTGTGGGAGTCGGTCCCGATCATCATGCCGCCGGGGAATGCGTAGTTCTCCAGTACGATCTGGTGGATGATACCGGCCCCGGGCTTCCAGAAACCGATGCCGTACTTGTCGCTGACGGTGGAAAGAAAGTCGTAGACCTCCTTATTCTGGTCGTTGGCGCGGGCCAGGTCGGCGTCGGCGCCGGTCTCGGCCAGGATGAGGTGATCGCAGTGTACGGTGCTGGGCACGGCGACGTTATCGCGGCCGGCCATCATGAACTGCAGCAGGGCCATCTGGGCGGTGGCGTCCTGCATGGCGACGCGGTCGGGCTGGAAGAAGACGTAGTCCTTCCCCCGGCCGTACTGCCGCAGCGGGCTTTCGGGGTGGAGGTGGGTGTAGAGGATCTTTTCGGTCAGGGTCAGGGGCTTGCCGAGGGCGGAGCGGGCTTCGGCGACCTTATTCGGCAGGTCGGCGTATACTTTTTTGATCAGCTCAATATCAAAGGCCATATCGGAAATTTTCTAGGCGGGTGGTTATTTTTTGCGGGGACGCAGGTGCAATGATCGATCGGATAAACCTACGGCTAACCCTGCTAACATCACATGACACGAAAAGGTCGACAAAGGTAGCCACTCCGGCAACAAAGCGGGTCAGTCAGTACATCGGGCAGCCGCAGCCCCCGGCCCGGCAGCCGGCCAGCAGCAGCAGGCAAAGAAGCAGCAGCAAATACGTGAGCGGTCGCATATCTGAGGGGTAGAGTTTCGTAAAGTTTTCATGAAGATACGGCACCTGCGCCCCCGCCCATTCGTACTGTCCTCCGGAGCAGTAGTTTAGCCCCATGCGCATCACCACGCCCCACACCTTCAATTACCCCGATTTTCTGATCGTAGGCGCGGCCAAGAGCGGGACCACCAGTATCCACCGCTACCTGCGCCAGCACCCTGGTTTGTTCCTTCCCCGCATAAAGGAGACCTGGTTCTATCATCTGGTCGATAATCCGAACCGGGCGGTGCTGCGTGATTTTCCGGAACTGCCCACCAGCCTGCCGGCCTTTCTGGCGCTATTCGAAGACGCGAGCCCCGGGCAACTTTGCGGTGAGGTGACCCCCTCTTACCTACACTACCACGAGCGCACGATCCGGAACATCAAGCGCTTGCACCCGAAGTGGCGAGAGCTGCGGATCGTCATGATCCTCAGGGAGCCCGTGGCCAAGGCGATCTCCCACTATCAGTACGTGCGCCGGATGGGCTACGACCCGGAAAATCTGGGGCTCTACGAGGCCCTGCTGAAGGAGGACGAACGGAAACAGCGCATGGACCTGACCCCCGACCTGCTCTACGTCGAGAACACCCGCTACCTGGCTGCCGTACGGGCGTATCTGGACACTTTTGACCAGGTCAGGATTTTCCTCTACGACGACCTTAAAGAGAACCCCCGCGGCCTGATGGATGAGTTAACGGCCTTTTTGGGCGCGGAGCCCTACGACTACCGGATGGAGCGGGTCTACAACCGATCCTTCCCCGTACGGCGGCCAGTCAACGCGGTGGCCCGTCTCGTCCTGGAGCGGATGGACCGGTTCGGCAAGGTGCTGCCTTCCCGGCTGCCCCGGCTCACCCGCCGGCTCCTGACTGTGGAAGAACGGCCCGATCCGCGTGCGCTACGGTGGCTTCGGGAAGCCTTCCGCGAAGAGGTCGAGCAACTGGGGCCACTGATCGGGCGGGATTTATCGGGCTGGCTTGCCGAATACGACTAGGCGAACAGATCGGCAGGAAGGTAAACGCTCCGATGCACCGGCCGGGCTTCCGCCATCGCCAAATGAGCGGAGTGGGCCGGTCCGACGGGCTCCTCGACCGTAGTATAGGGCGTTTCGCCAACCACGCAAGCCATGCCCAGCGCGTCGAAGGAAGCCGGGTCGAGGCTGAGGCCCCTGCCGTCGGCCTTCATCACCGCTTCCTTACGGGTCCACAGTCGGTAGAACAGTCCGGTCGGCACGGTTTCTTGTTGCAATAAGGCATACTCGGCGGGGGTGAACACCCGGCGAAACTCATTCAGATCGACCGGGGACTTATACTCCACGTCGATACCGATCCGTACCTCCCACGCTACCGCGCAGGCCACCAGCCCCGCCGTATGGCTAATGTTGAAGTCCAGCGCGGGCAGCGGTGGGTAGTATGGCCTTCCGTATTCCGATACCGCGATGCGGGCCTGCTCGACAAATATCCCCAGCTTCTGCTTGGCTAATTGCTCCAGCATCAGCCTGCCGAATACCGTGGCCTGAGCGTCCTGCCAGCGCCGGAAGCGACGGACCCGGGCCTGCACCCCGGCGGGTAATCGCTGCAGCAGCATCCGCCATTCCGCAATCGGTAGCCGTGTCTCATGGCCCAGGTAGGCGGTATGGATCATGAGCGGAGATAGCGTTGAATGACCTCGGCGAGCCGGTCGTCACGCCCCGGCTCCCGTAAGCGTTGGCTGAAGGCTTCCCGCCGTTGACGATATTCCGGAGACGTCAGCGCCTGGCGGATATTAGCCGCGACTTCCTCGGCCGAATCTGGTTTGTTCCCTACGATCGCCAGACCGTGGTACCGAAGCCGGGCGGCACAACCGGGCTGGTCGTGCCGCCCGCCGGAGTACACTACCATCGGCACCCCCGCCACCAGGCATTCGTTGATGGTGTTGATACCTCCGTGGTGGATGCAGCAGTCTACCACCCCAAGCAGTTCGCGCTGCGGTACCCAGGTGAAGGCGAACACGTTCCCCGGCACGGTCAGGTCTTCCCCGATGGGTTTTCCGGCGGTTGAAACGATCAACGCCCAGTCGGTCTGCTGCTCTACGGCCGCAACCAGGCGATCGAGGTTGGAGGTACCGTTTTTCTCCATACTCGACCCGACCGTATACAAAATGCGCTTCCCCGTGGCACGCAGACGCTCCACCAGGGCCCGGAGCTCACCGCTCAGGGGGGGTAGCGATCCGTCCGGCGGTACGAGGGGTCCGACATAGTGGCTGGTGGTGGGTGCGGCATAGGGGAATTCCATTTCCTCCGCTACCGTGTGCAGGGTAGGTATATCGCGGAAGGTGAAGGGGGGCGGCCAGCCGGCGTAGCTCAATTTGTCCGGTGGAAAGTTCTGGTTCCACGCGTATTTCAGCAGGATCGACGCCCGGTCATTTCCGACCCCGGCAAGGAGGCGGCGATAGCGATCCCTGCCGCGCCGGCTATCCTGCCGCAGACGGGCCGACTCGGCTTTGGCACCGGGTTGCAGGGCCGAGGTAAGGGGAGGGAGTCCGGTGAACGATCCGTTCTGAAACCAGGGGCTCAGTAATAGGTACCGAAAGCCCGCGCCATGCACGGTGAATAGGTATTCGTATAGTTCGATCTCGACCAGTACGAGATCCGGGCGTACGGCGGCGAGTAACTCTTCCAGTTTTGCCTGGTGCAAATTGTCCAGCCCGGTCCTGCGCCGTTTTCCGTAAGTGAGTAGTCCGCGGAGGAGACGAACGGGCGGCATCTTTCCACCGAGCTCACCGGCGGGATGGCGGAGGGGCGGCGGAAGGGGGTGAAAGGCCTCCACCCAGTCCGGCGGGTTCTCCTCCAGCGGTCGCTGACTCCCGAGATGTATCCGGTGACCCGCCGCGGAAAGTCGACGTCCGGCTTCGTCGATTGCTGAGCGTATCCCGCTTAGCCCGGAGGTAACAATCAGCAGCTTACTCACTTTGCTGCGTTTGGATATAGGCCTCGACGATGGCAGCCACCCGGGCCGCCGAGGGCTCGTGGAGGATATCGCGGTGGCCCGCCGCCACGTCGCGTACCGTTAACTGCCCGGCGGTGAGGTCCTTCCAGTTGTCGATGCAACTTTGTTGGTTGTAGCGGCTGGCGTAGTCCGAACTTCGGATGAGCAGGACCGGGTGACCGTAGTGCGGCCACGCGTACCGTACGAAGGCTTTGATCAGGGAGTACTTCAGGCGGCTCGCCCGGATGCGCAGTCGCTGCCCGGCGGTCAGGGCGGAGTCGGGGAAGAATCGACTGGCCAACTCGTCCGTAACCAGCCGGTAGCGGCGGCGGCGCAACTGCCCCAGGTACCACCGCAAACTACCCGGGGGATGGCTCCCCCGCGCACTGCGGAGCCGGTGCCGTCGCCCCGGGGAGGGGGCCATATCAATGGCGACCAGGATGGGAGCCGGCCGACCGGCAGCGACGAGCATCCGGCCGATCTCCAAACAGATCGGGGCACTATAGCAGAACGAGATCAGAATCATCGGCTCGGTGGAGCCCAGCCGATCCATCTCCCGCAAATAGTGTTCAGCCATTTCCTCGATGGTCTCATGGGGTCGGTCCACCCCGTTCAACCCATTAGGCTGGAGGGAATAGACGGGTCGGTCAGCGTGTAGGTGGCGGGTCAGTGGCTGGTACATGAACACCTGCCCCAGACCCGCGTGAAAGCAGAACGCCGGCGGGAGCTGTCCGCTTACCCGTTGTGGGACCAGGTTGTTCCAACGAAGGGTATCGTCCGTGCCGTCGATGAACGCTGCCAGTTGCCGCACGGTAGGGTGGGCCATCAGTTTGGCCGGTTCGATATTTTTTCCCGACTGAGCCTCAAAGCGGGCGAACATCTGTACGGCGGCCAGCGAGTTGCCGCCACTCGCGAAGAAGTCATCGTCGATCCCGACGTGCTCCACGGGAAGCAGGCGCTCCCAGATCCCGACCAACCGTAGTTGGGTGGGGTTGGTGGGGGCAGCGTAAGGGGGTCCGGTAATCCGTTCGGATTCCGGAGGCGGGCCCAGACTTTCCCTCAACAGTCCGGGGCCGGGCCGCGGCGACTGGCCGAGGGACTGAATCAACTGCACAAAGGCGTCCAACAGCCAATCGGCCTGCGCTTCGGATATACCAGGCTTATGTCGCAGGTAGACGACCCAGTCTTCGCGGGGAACGACGATACACGTCAACGGATAGTTGGAGGTCAGGTCGCCCTGTTGGTCGGTAATGCGGATGCCGCCGCCGCTGAGCTCGGTCCAGGGGTAATTCTGGACGGTGAACAGGGTATTGAAGGGGAGGCGTTCGGTCGGGCCCGGCATCCAGTCGGCCAGTTCCTGTGGCGATACCGCCATATGGGCGATTTCCCGCGCCCCCATACGTTGTATTTCCGAGAAGTACCCATCACCGGTATCCAGGTCGATGATGCGCGGCAAGACCCGGGCGAACATGCCTACGGCGGTTTCCATTCCCGCCACTTCCGCCGGGCGGCCGCTCACGGTAATCCCGAAGCAAACGCGCTCCGTTTCGGTATACCGGGAGAGTACGATTGCCCAAAGTCCCTGTAGTACGGTATTCAGGGTCAGGCCGTGCTGCTTACACAAGCGGTTTAGGCTGAGACTGTCCGCTTCGGCAATCGACCGGCTGATCTGTCGCTGCGGCCCATCCGTATTATTTACCGTGGTCGGGTGACCCAACGTCGAAAGCCGTTCGGTCCAGAACGTTTGGATGGCCTTCCGATCCTGCCCCTTTTCCCAGTTCAGATAATCCCGGAAGCGGAAACCGGTAGGGGGCAAGGGATTATTTCCACCGCGGGCCGCCTCGTAGGCGTTCATCACCTCCCGCATAACCAGACCGGATGACCAGCCGTCCAACAGGATGTGGTGGCTGGACCAGACCAACTGCCAATCGGTGGCGGATCGGCGGATCAGGGTCAGGCGGCCGGCAAAGGGCCTTTGCAGATCGATGCCGCGTTCCAGGTCCTTTCGTAAAAACTCGGCCATGCGGTCCTCCGCGGTGGCTTTCGCCTCCTCCTGCCAGTTCAACAGCTCTACCGGCGGGGAAACGTCATGGTGGACGACCCATACCGGCTTGGAAACTGTCTTCCAGTGTACGGACGCACTAAGGACTTCGTGCCGCGCGGCCACCGTACGCCAGGCCTGCGTGAAGCGGGTTACGTCCAGTTCCCCGGCTATCCGGTAGCGTGACTGGATCATACCGGGGTCGGCGGTGCTATTCGCCTGGTGAGTGAAGAGCAGGGCCCGCTGGAAGGCCCCGAGGGGATAGATCGCCCGGACTTTTCGTTTTGGATCGACCGTCATAGGCCGTCTATTTCGCCGAACAGTTCGTTCAGTTCGTCCTGCCCGAGTCCCGAATCCGGGAAATCGGAGGGGGTAAGGGTGGTTTCCTCGCGGCTTCGGCACCGATCGATCAAGCCGTCCAGGGCGGCGATGAGCTGATCCAGGAAGGCGCGAATGGTTGCTTCGCGGTGAAGTTCCTCGCTGAATGTCAGGTGAATGTGTAGTTGCCCGTTCTCGACTTCGGCGTTGATCTCCAGCATACGCAATCGCTCGCCCTCCGGGTGCCGCATTCCACCCCGCAGGAATCGGACTTCCGCAATGCCGTCCGGGGCTTCCCCCCGCTGCCCGAGGTAGTTGAAGTAGACCGCTGGTTGCTGGTCGAGCCCGGAATCTTCGGTGAAATACCGAAGCAGCCCGTAGCCGATCCCCTTATTCGGCACTGCCCGTAATTGCTCCTTTACCAGGATAAGTATCTCCGTTTCGTCCTGGTGCTCGGGTACGCGGAAATGTAGCGGAAAGGTACGGGTGAACCAGCCGATGGTTTCTTCCACCGCGAGTTCGCTTCCGGGCGTATCCCGACCGTGCCGTTCGAGCATGAGCGTGTGCTCCGGCGATCCCGTCCACTCTGCCAGGGCGAGCACGGTAGCCGCCAGCAATACCTCCTCCGGCCGGGTGTTAAAGGCACGGTTCGCATCCGTCAGGAAAGCGGAGGTTGCCGCCGGTGAGCTTTTCCCGGAAAGGGTCCGGGCGGAAGATTCCCTTACC
Source organism: uncultured Lewinella sp. (assembly GCA_964554545.1). Classification (GTDB taxonomy): domain Bacteria; phylum Bacteroidota; class Bacteroidia; order Chitinophagales; family Saprospiraceae; genus Neolewinella. Next base: position 2,954 of record CAZKPE010000110.1, on the reverse strand, counting down.
GGTAGCCGGACCGTGAAATCCGTAGGCAATGCGGTATCGGTCTGTTCCCGCCAGTAGTCGAGCTCCGGTCCGTGCTTTCCTTCCCGGGCCAGTCGTTGCAGGAAAAGAGGCCACTGGTGGTAGGCTAGCCGCATGCCCGGAGATCGCTCCTCCTCCTGCCCGAGCAACCGCATGAGGTCGGTGAAGAGCGTATGCCAGGAAACGGCGTCGACCACCAGGTGGTGGGCCCAGAAGAGTAGTGTATTGCCGGATGATTTCGGATCGACCATTGCGACCCGGAAGAGCCCCCCTTCCGACAGCTCCGCCTCCCGGTGAAACTGTTCCAGTTGTTCCTCTACCGTACCCGTGGAGGTGTGGAAAAGCCGGGAAAGGGACAGCTCGTCCGTTCCCGCATAGATTTCCCCGGCCCATCCTTCCTTCGTACGGACGAAGCGCTGGCGGAGCCCCTCATTCCGCTTCCAGATTGTATGCACCGCTTGCTTCAGCCGTTCCGGGTCTGTACTGATGTCGGCCGTGACAAGCCACGCCTGGTTCCAGTGGTGGGGGGCGGTGCGGTGTTCGGCAAAGAACCACTGCTGGATCGGCGTGAGGGGTGTCCGGCCCTGATAGTCTTCCACCGACGGCTCCGCCAGTAGGCTTCCCGTGGTCCTGGAGACCGCCGCCAGTTCCCTCACCGTCTGCCGGTCGAAAATGGCGGTGGGGGGGAAGCTCAGCCCACGTTCCCGCGCCCGGGCCAGTAAACGGATACTGACGATGGAGTCGCCGCCACTTGCGAAAAAGTTATCCGTCACCCCGATATTAGGAGCCCGGAGCAGCTCCCGCCAGATACCGAGCAGAATACGCTCCCGCTCCGTTTGGGGGGGATCGGGCCGGTTTTCCGCTTCCGTTCCGGGCTTGGGGGCGTGCTGCCTGAGGCTTGCCCGATCGACCTTGCCATTGGGCAGGCGGGGAAAGTCATCGAGGTGAATCAGCCGGGCGGGCACCATATGGGCGGGTAGGCTTTCCTTCAATTGGTCCCGGTATTCCCCTGCACCTGCGCGCCGCCGCCCGCACTGCAGATACGCTTCCAGCAGCGTCCCCTCCGGATTGGTGATCACCTCGGCATCCTCTACACCGGGAAGGTCGAGTACCGCCCGGCGGACCTCCTCCAGCTCGATCCGGTACCCCCTCACTTTCACCTGCCGGTCTTTGCGACCCAGAAACAATAACTGCCCGTCTTCCCGCCAACTGCCCAGATCGCCGCTCCGATAGACGCGCTCCACGGAACCGTCGGGTAAACGTAGATCCACGAACTTCTCCGCCGTCAACTCGCGATCGCGCCAGTAGCCGTCGGCCACTCCGGCACCGGCAATGCAAATTTCACCGGCGATGCCCGGCGGACAGAGGCGACCGGCTACGTCGGTCAACAGGATACCGTAGCCGGGGACGGGGCGGCCGATGGGAACCTCCCCTTCCGCGTCCTGCGGGCGGCAGCGATAGGCCGTGGCCCAGACCGTGGTTTCCGTCGGGCCGTATTCGTTAACCAATTCCGTGTCCGGTAACACCTCAAAATGGCGGGTGACCAGATCGGCCGGACAGGACTGCCCCGCCACGATGACGGTACGGAGAGACCGCAACTGCCAGGGGTCGGCGAAGTCCAGTAACTGGTGGTACAGGGGCGGGAGCATCAGCGTCATCGTCACCCCCCTTTCCGCGATCAGGGCAGCCAGCCGGCCAACGTCCTGTTCCGCCCGCTCTTTGGTAATGACCAGGCTGCCCCCGGTAGTGAGGCAGTGGAAGATACCGGCTACCGAACTGTCGAAAGAAAGGGAGGAGAGCAGCAGAAAAACGGGTGGGCCGGCCCGGTAAAACTCGCGTCTGGCAGCGGTACTGGCCGCCAATTGCCGGTGGGATACGGCCACCCCCTTGGGCTTGCCCGAACTGCCACTGGTGTAGATCAGGTAGGCGGGGCTGCTCACTGTGGCCCGGGACGGGAATACATCCAGTACTGCCCCGGATTCGTGTTCCGCTAGTGAAATCGCGTCTACCTCGCCCGCCAGCAGCTCGTTCGGTAGCTCACCGGCAAAAAGCAAGGCGGAGGCCCCGCTATCCCGAAGCATATGGGCCAGCCGTTGGACGGGATAGGCGGGGTCGAGCGGTAGATAGGCCCCTCCGGCCAGCAGAACGGCGTACAATCCAGTAAAGGCGTCCGTCGTACGTGCGGCGTATAATCCGACTACGGCACCCGGCGCTACACCCGCGGTAACCAGACGCTCCGCCACTACCGCCGCCCGTTTCCCGAGTTCGGAATAGGAAAGTGAATGGCTGCCAGCGTAAATGGCCGTTTGGAGGGGTGACTCCTGAATGCACTTTCCAATAAGCTCGTCCACTCGTGCGGGTTGCGTCGGACCGGCGGGCGTAAAGCAGTCCTGTCGGGCACTCCGGTACGCGGCCGCTGACACCAGTTCGAATGTATCTACCGGGGCGTCGGGCCTGGCAGTTGCCTGCCGCAGGATCAGCTCGTAGTGCTTCAGCATTCGCTTCATCCGCTCCGGCCCGAACAGGTCGGTTGCGTATTCCAGGAGCAGGCCGAAACTCTCGCCCCGGTCGGTCACGTGGAGGGTAAGGTCGAATTTGGTGATTCCCAGATCCAGTAAACGGTATGCGGCCGGCACTTCCCCCGCTATTCGCGGCACTTCCGCCTCCTGCTTCAGTACGAACATGACCTGGAATACGGGATTCACCCCACGGCGGCGGGGCAGTTGCAGCTCCCCGACGATCTCATCGAAGGCCACGTTTTTGTGAGCGAACGATTCCAGCAGGGTTTGGCGGACATTTCCCAGCACTTCGTTGAAGGTCAGGTTTCCTTCCACCCGATTGCGTAGCGCCACCGTCTCGTTAAAGAAGCCGATGAGTTGTTCCAGTTCCGGGCGGTCCCGGTTCGAGATCGGCGCGCCGACCACCAGGTCGTCCTG
>CAZKPE010000109.1:0-12633 GCA_964554545.1 uncultured Lewinella sp. | reverse complement strand
CCCGTTCCGGTCTGGGCGATACCCACTACGTCGCGCCCGGACATGATGACCGGGTAGGCTCGCCGCTGGATCGTGGTCGGGACCTCCAGCTCGCGATCGGCCAGGGCGTGGAGCAGGGGATTGGACAGGTTGAGGTCGGAAAAAGTCATTCGCTGGGGTCGGGGTAGTTGCTGCTGACAGTCAGGCGGAAGGCGCTGCGGTATTCCGTGGGCGTCTTGCCGGTATGCTTTTTGAAGGCCCGGTTGAATTGGCTCACGGAGTTGAATCCACTGTCGAAAGCCACATTTTGCACCGTAGAGTGGTCGTCGGCCAGCAGTTTGCAGGCGTGGACAATGCGGAAGTCGTTCAGGTAGGTGACGAAGGTTTTTCCGGTGGTCTTTTTGAAGTATCGGCAGAAGGCCGGTACGGTCATGGCCGCCACGCCGGCTACCTCGGCTAGCGGGATATCGCGGTCGAAGTGCTGACCGATGAAGTCCTGTACCTCATTGAAGCGGTCGAAGCCGTGGGTCTCGATTTCCAGCATGAAGCCCTCGGCGTTGAGGTTCTCGTACTCCTCGCTTTTGGCCAGTTCATCCAGGATGTCGATGAGCAGCAGTAGCCGACCCAGGGGGGGAAGCTCGATGAGGCGCTCCAGCCGGCTACCCTGTACGGTGCGCGTCTTGCCGTGGAAGCTGATGCCGTTACGGGCACGCTCCATCAGGTCGCGGACCCGCCGCATCTCGGGCAGGTCCAGGAACTCGTAGTTCGGAAAACTGGGGGCGAACTGCACGACGGTTTCCTTCTTGTTGCGCGTCATGCGGTCGGTGAAGCCCAGGTGGGGAAGGTTGGAGCCGAGCAGAATGAGCTCACCGTTCTGAAAGTGGCTGATGTGGCTACCCACGTGGCGTCGGCCGTGGCCACCGCGGACGTAGACCAACTCCAGTTCGGGATGGAAGTGCCATTTAGGAAGTTTGTTGACGCGGGTATGGGGCTCGGCGTAATGCTTGACCAGGAAGGAGGTTCCCGGAGTGGGCATCACCCGTTCGCGCACGGGCTGGGTCGTGGTAAGGTCCATGGCAGAAGCTTGGCGATTGGGGGACGGTAGCCGCCGGATTCGGATACCTTCTGCAAACGCCCCGTGCCCCTCATTAGTTATGTCGGGCGCGGGATGTCAATATCTGCGTCACGCTCGCCAATTTATGCGCGGGGGTCAGCCCCCTACCGCCCCCATCTTTGCAGTGCAAGGAGTTGATCATGGGCGCGAGCGTTACGGGACCCCACCGCAGCCTCGCCGTTTCGACATCGAACCATATTGATTACCCCTTAGACCTTAGGACCAATGAAAACCCTTTTCCTCACCCTTATGCTGTTTGCCACGGCGGTTGCTTCCGCCTCGGTGAACCCCATCGACCTGATCATTCAGGCCGACCCGACTTCCCATACCCTCGTCCTGCGCACCACTACTTCGGTGGACGCCGAAACGAAGGTGCAGCTCGTGGACCGCAACGGACTCACTTTACACACCACTAAACTCGACTCGGGCGAATACTTGAACAGCCGGTTCAAATTAGCCGCCCTGCCGGCGGGTACCTATGATCTGGTCGTTACGGACCGGCAGGGGCAAACCCGTCAGCCACTCACCGTCGGCACCCAGGGCATTTCCGCCGACCCGGCGCTAGCCAGTCGGAGTTTCTTCCCCCACGTCCGACTGGAGGAGCGTCTGCTGACCGTCAACTACCTCAACGCGGGCGGAAAGCAGGTCCGGATCCGGCTTACCGACGCCGAAGGACACGACCTGATCTCTGACCGCCTCCCCGGCGAACCCAGCCTGCACCGGGCCTACAGCCTGGAGGAACTGCCCGCGGGTGAGTACTACGTCACCGTGTCCGGTGCCAGCCTACCCAGTCACACCACCAGTGTGCGGCTACGATAAGAATTTTTTGCATGATCGACTTTAGCTTTCGCCCCTTCGCCCTTCCGGCGGAGGGGCCTTTTTTGTGCGTACCTTACCGGGCATATCCGATAGCCCCCCGATGACCGCCATTTATCGGCTCACCGCAGCCCTTTGTTTCTCTGTACTTCTTCTGCGGTGCGTCGATCCGGTGGAACCGGCCTACGACTACGAAACGGGTTTCTTTCTGGTGGAGGGGAGCATTGCCGACCGGGCCGGGGCCAGTGAGGTCCGCATCAGCCGGAGTGTGCTGGAATTCGATATCTACCGCCTGGAACCCGTCAACGACGCCGACGTCGTTAGCGTCGACGATACGGGCAACGCGGTTCGCTGGAGCCGAATAAACCGGGAGGGAGCCTACCGGCCACCGGAAGACTTTGCCGGTCGCGGCGGCATTAGCTACCACCTCGAGATCGCCACCCGAGACGGCAACCTCATCGAAAGCAATCCCGAGCGCATGCCGGCACCCGCCGGTTTCAGCAACCTGCGCTACCGGTTTGACCAGGAATCCTACTTCAGCGCGGGGCGGGAGCGCTTCATTCCCGCCTTTACCTTTTTGTTGGACCTGGACGACCCGGCGGACACGAAAGACTACTACCAATTCCGCTACCGGACCTGGCAGTTCACCACCATCTGCGAGACCTGCTACCAGTCGGTCTACCGCAATGGGGTGTGCGTACAGACGCCCGCCAGCCGCGGCGTGGACTTCTACGACTATTCCTGCGATGGGCCCTGCTGGTTCATCGAGGACGGGGAGGGTTTTCGGCTGCTCACCGACGAGCTGAACCCCGGCGGTGATTTTCAGGCCCTGCCGGTAGGCCGGCTCGACTATACGGGTACGGGGGGAATTTTGGTCGAGATGACGCAGCGTCGGCTTACCGCCAGCGCCTTCGCCTACTATAAGGTGTTCAACGACCTCAACGAAAGCGCCGGCGGCCTGAACGCACCCCTGCCGGCTCCCCTCTACGGCAACCTGACCGACCGCAGCGATGCGGCAATCAACGTGCTGGGTTACGTGGCCGCCACCGCCGTCAGCAGTGACCGACTGTACTGGAACCGTGGAAGCGTGGACGGTACCCCGCTCAGCATTCCCCGGGCGCCGGTCTTTGAACCCCTCGTTCCATCACCACCGAGTGCGCCCTGTAGCGGGCCGAACCGGACCAATCAACGCCCCGCGGGCTGGCCCCAATGATGCGACCGCTATTCCTCCTCCTTCTTTGCGTTTCGGGGTCGGGGTGGCTGTCCGCCCAGAACACCCACCGGATTGAAGTGGCCGTGCGGGATGCCGCCACGAACGACCCACTCCCCTACGTTAATGTGCAGGTGGCCAATAGCGCACAGGGCGGGATGACGAATGAGCAGGGCCGGTACGGTTTCACCTTCCCGGAGGGTCGCATTACCCTGCTGGTATCTTCCGTGGGTTACGACCCCTACCGGGAGACTGTGCAAATTGATGCCCCCCTGCGGCTCGAAGTAGCCCTACAGCCCGCCGCCGCCCTGCTGGAAACCGTGACGGTCAGCAGCGATGACGCGAGCCAGCGCCTGGACCAGCCGATCATGGGCGTTGAGCGGCTGTCGATTCGGGAAATTGAGATTTTACCGGTGGCGCTGGGGGAAGTGGACGTATTTCGCGGACTACAGTTAGTAAGCGGCGTCAATTCCGCCGGGGAGGCCAGTAATGGATTGAGCGTCCGCGGTGGCACCATCGACCAGAATCTGGTATTACAGGACGGCGCGCCCATCTTCACCCCCACCCACCTGTTCGGTCTGTTTTCCGTCTTCACGCCGGATGCGATCGGTAGTGTCGACCTTTACCGCGCCAATATTCCGGCCCGCTTCGGGGGGCGCGTCAGTTCGGTGGTGGACGTGAAGACCCGCAACCCGGTCAGCGATAACTTTCGGTTGCAGGGCGGGATCGGCTTGGTCAGCAGCCGACTCAGCGTGGAGACGCCTCTGACGCGCGATAAGCGACTGAAGGTACTGGCTGCCGGTCGGATCGGGCTGAACGACTTCGCGCTGCGGGCCTTCGAACGGCTACAGGACACACGGAGTAAATTCGGGGACGGCACCCTCAAATTGCGCTACGCGGCGAGTGATAACAGCATCTTCACCCTGTCTGGCTTTTACAGCCGTGATGTCTACGAAGTCAATCTGCTCAACCAGTTTAGCGGGATCGTAGCCCGCACGAATCGTTACGACTACGCCACCCTGAACGGGACGCTGGAATGGCTGAAGATCATCTCCCCATCTACGAGTGTACAGTCCCGGCTGGTCCGTAGCGTCCATACCCCGGACGTGATCTTTCCGGAGGTGGACGGGGGTGCCGAGATCCGCTACTCCTCCGCCATTCGCTACCTGAGCGGGCAGACGCAGGTGGACATCCAGTCCGGCGAAACCCACCGGCTGTCGGGGGGGCTGCAACTGGTCCGCTACGATATCGCGCCCGGTGCGTTAGATCCCGATGGCTCCCCGAACGTGATTGGCGTAGATCTGGCGGACGAGCAATCGGTGGAGGCCAGTCTGTACCTGGAAGACGAGTGGAAGCCAGCGGCCGACCTCACGGTATCCGCCGGCCTTCGCTACGTGCGCTACCTGCAACTGGGGCCCGGGCAGCAACGGATTTACCCGGAAGGCGAACGCTTCGCGGGGGCCTTCGAGGAGGCGATCGACTTTTCGGGCGGCGGAACGATGCAGACCTACGGGGGCCTGGAACCCCGCCTCGGTCTTAGCTACACCCTGGGGGATCGCACCAGCATTAAGGCGGCCTATGCTCTCAACCGGCAGTACCTCCAGAATATCTTCAACTCTACCACTCCCCTGCCGAGCAGCCGCTGGAAGGTAGCCGATAACAATGTGCTGCCCCAGCGCAGCCAGCTTTACAGTCTGGGACTCTACCGCATCCTGGGCACGAAGGGCTATGAGCTCGCCGTGGAAGGCTATTACCGCAACATCGACAATCTGCTGGAGTACAAGCCCGGGGCCGAATTCTTCCTCAACCCGACCGTCGAGGTCGATCTGCTACAGGGCCGGGGACGGACCTACGGCGGCGAACTGTCGGTCAGGAAAACCAGGGGCCGCACCACCGGCCAATTGAATTACGCCTACGCCCGCGCCCTCAACCAGGTGGAGGGGGAAAACCTGCGCACCTCCATCAATCAGGGGCAGTGGTACCGGGGCTACTTCGACCAGCCCCACACCTTCAACGGCAGCCTGACCTTCGACGATGGCCGCACCCACCGGATCAGCCTGAACCTGGTGGTACAGAGCAACCGCCCCTACAGTATCCCGAACGGCTTCTTGCGTATCGACGGGCTGACCGTCCCGATCTTCCTGGAACGGAACAATGCCCGCCTGCCGACTTATCACCGCCTCGACTTTAGCTGGACCATCCACAATGCGACCATGAAAAAGCGCCGCTGGGTAGGTGATTGGACGGTCACCTTCTATAACCTGTATGGCCGCAATAACGCCTACAATATCTACTACCAGCCGCGGACGTCGGGGGGAGATGCGGACGTGTTCGGAAGTAGTCCGCTGGGTAGCTACCGGCTCAGCATTTTCGGCGCGCCCATCGCCAGCCTAAGCTATTCCTTCAAATTCGAATAAGCCGGTCGGTCCGTAGCTGCCGTTCGTCGATCATTTCCGGTTTTGTTTGCACCTGCGGCCGCGCCCCCCCTATACTTGTGGTGTACTAGCGAACTAATACACCCGAACAATGATTATCGACTGCCGCCACGTTTCCCACCGCTACGACCGGAAATCGGAGGTGCTGAATGACTTTTCGTTGCAGATCGGCTCCGGCGGCATCATCGGACTGTGCGGTCCGAACGGGGAGGGGAAGACGACCCTGCTGAAGCTGCTCGCCGGCCTCCAATTTCCCCACGCAGGGACGATCTCGGTGCTCGGTCACGTTCCGCGGGAGCGTGCGCTCGACTTCATGCAGCGGGTGTACTTCCTTTCCAGCGAGCCCTATTTCCCCAACTGGTCGCCGCTACAGATCGCGCACTACCGTGGGGCGCTGTACCCCAACTTCGACCTGGAGGTATTCCGGGAAACGCTGGATGACTTCGGCCTGGACCCGGACCGTAAGCTCGGCAAATCCTCCTTCGGGCAGAAAAGGCGGGTGCAGCTGAGCTTTGCCCTGGCTACCCGGACCCAGTTGCTGCTGCTGGACGAACCGACGAACGGGCTCGACATCCAGGGGAAAGATCAGTTTCGCCGCTCGCTCATCGCGGCCACCGAGGCGGGGCAGACCATCCTGATCGCCAGTCACCTACTGGGTGAGATCGCCCCCGTGCTCGACCAAGTGGTACTGCTGAAGGACCGCACGGTGGCCGCTCACCTCGATCTCGAAATCGCCCAACGCTACTACAGCTTCACCCAAACCTCCGTGCCACTATCCTACGCCGATACCGGTTACGCCCGCCGCATCCCCGGGGGCTGGCTGGCAGTGCACGCGGACGGGCGGCCCAGCAATGCGGCCTTCGACCTGGAGACCCTCTACCTGGCCCTGACGGAGGGTGGACTGGCCCAGCCAGCGCCGACCTTCAACAAACTCGTGTAAGATGCCCGCGCCACTCCACTTTCGCGACCATTCGAACGGCATCTACCAGCAGATCGCCGACTACTGCATCGACCGCGTGCTGCGGGGCGACTGGGCCGGCGGGGAGCAGATACCCAGCGTGCGCCAATTGGCGGCCGACGTCGGCGTCAACCCGAATACCGTACAGCGGGCCTACGGCTACCTGCAAGACCTCCAGATCGCGGAGCCGCGGCGGGGGCTGGGGCTGTTCATCCTGCCGGAAGGACAGTCCAACGCCCGCCAGCTAAGGCGCAACGAATTCGCCACCTACCAGCTTCCCGAGCTGGTGCGCACCCTGCGGCTACTCGATATCTCCCTGACGGAGCTCATGGAGATGATCGCTCAGGCCCGCCATTCCATGTCCCTCAATTCCCCATCATGAACGCACTGACCCGTATTCACCTCGCCTTCCGCGAGACCGTGGCCGAGACCAAGGTCGCCTCCTACTTCGTCACCCCCGGCCTCGGCCTTGCGCTGCTGCTGATCCTGACCTACGCCCACTTCAGCGGGGGGCAGGTCGACTACTGGGAGGTGCCGCCCGACGGACTGGCGGCCCTGTTGATCGTGCTCGGCTTCTTCCCGGCCTTCGCCATCAGCGTTTCTTTCTTTACGGCTCGACTTAAAGACCGGGGGCGCGCGGAGCATTTTCTCAGCCTGCCGCTGTCGAATGGGGAGCGCTTCGGTGTCAGTATGCTGTACCATGCGGTCTTCGTTCCGCTCATTACCTTCGGCCCACTGTTTTTGCTGGGTTTCCTCCTGCAAACTATCGGTCCGTCCTGGTTCATGTGGCCTGATCTGCGCTACTGGGGCATGCCGATCGTACTAAGTCTGGCGGTGTACTACGCCTGTCTGATCTTTTGGCTGTTTCCTTCCGTTGCCGCTCCCCGCTACACGGTTGTTATTCTGATCGGACTGGTCGCTCTCGGCGCATTTGCTACCTACGTGGTCTATGATTCACTGAGCGCCGGTAATCCGGAGTTCGCTCTTGACACCGCGGTGTTTTCCGATCGGGCGGTGGTCGGGATGCACACGATCGCTCAGTATTCCGAAGAAGCCCCCGTGGAGAGCATCCACAGCCATACCGCTTCGGACGGCATCGGCCCGTGGGCCTACGTTCTGGCCGCTCCCTTTCTGCTGGCCGCCGCTTACCGTGCCCTCACCCTCAAACAAGCCTGATCATGCGTACCCCTACCCTACTTTTCGCCGCCGGCGTGCTCGTTTTTTTCCTGAGCAGTCTGCTCTTCAGTCCGCAATCCGTGCTATCCATCGAGCAGCGGCAGGATGCATACAAGGCATCCATTCGCTCCGCCCTGGCAGACGTGCAGCCGGTGGGCGCTACGCTGGTCACCGACTCCCTTTCCGTCGGCTTCTGTCACGAAGTGCGCGTGCATCCGGGCATCCGGCTGCGTCACGTACCGGGCCTGGGTCGGCAACTCCGACTGACGGGTCCTCCTGAAATGATCGAGGCCCTACAAAGACCCACCGGGCAGGAATACCTGGTACTGGACTTCACCCACCCCATCCGCACCGATCGCTACCTGACCGTCGAGATGGACCTGACCGCCCACGGATCGGACGTAGTAGAGGTCGACCTTGCGCTTCCCCATTCCGGCCGCAACCAATTTCCGCCCCGGTTCGTGACCGCCGCGCCACTGCGTATTCCCGAGCTGACTCTACGCGGGATACGAGGCACCGAAACGATTGACGTGGAGACCGACCGCCTGATCGTGGGCGCGGATACCGATCTCCATCTCGTACGGGGGACCACCCGAATGCTTCGGCAGAAAATCAGGGCAGAGATCGAGCCCGTGCCCCAAGGTTTGCAGGTCACCGGTCGGCGGCTGACGTTTCGTTAGGGCGGCGGGGCGCAGGTGGGTGCAAAGCTGGAAGCGGAAAGATGAACCAGTAAGATTTAGTTCGGGTTGGTAGACAAACCCCCCTTGATTGACTACCCACATCCTGTTGTTGTTGCTGGCCGGGCTGGCCCTGTTGGGCACCTTCACCATCCCCAGCCTGATCCGCAACCGGATGATCAGTCTGCCCATTATTTACGTGGCCTTCGGGTACGGGGTGTTTAGCCTTCCGCTCGACCTTCCCCTCATGAACCCCGAAGATGCCCGGCTGGACCGGCGGTTGATGGAATACATCACGGAGTTCATCGTCATTGTCAGTCTGGCCGCCACGGGACTGAAACTGGACCGGCCCCCGAGTTTGCGCAATTACTCCGTGGGGCTACTGCTACTGGGCATCGCCATGCCGATTACTATTGCCGCGGTTGCCTTCCTGGGTTGGTGGTGGGTCGGGTTGGCTCCGGCCAGTGCGGTCCTGCTCGGCGCGGTGCTGGCGCCTACCGATCCGGTACTGGCGGCGAATGTGCAGGTCGGTCCACCCAATGAAGATGTTCCGGAGGACGATGTTCGGTTTGGGCTGACGCTGGAGGCTGGCCTAAATGACGGACTGGCTTTCCCCTTCGTGTACCTGGCGATCGGTCTGGTCGGGGCCGCCTCCGTATGGGATACCGTTCTGACGTGGGCGTGGTGGGATTTGGGGTACCGGGTGGGGATGGGCACCCTGATGGGGGTACTGATCGGAAAGGGGCTGGCCTGGATATTCTACACCTTCCGCGACCGAATGGCCGAAGTGCGGGATACGGAGGTGGAGGAGGGCTTTTTTATCCTGGCGGCTACCCTACTGACCTACAGCATCACCGAAATTGCCGAGGGGTACGGCTTTCTGGCCGTCTTCGTGGCCTCGGTGGTGAGTCGCCGTATTCGCAAGGACGATTCCGCCAAGCAGGCCGAACTGGAGAGCTACCAGGCTGCTGACCAGGTGGAGCAGGCCATCCTGGGTATTTTTCTGATCGCCTTCGGGGGCATCATCGGTACGGGGGGGCTGGCCGACCTGACCTGGTGGGGAGCCCTTACCGGTTTGGCCCTCCTGCTGGTTATTCGCCCGCTGGCGGGTTTGATTAGCTTCATCCCTTCCCGCTTACCGTGGGAGGAAAAGTTGGCCATCAGCTACTTCGGTATCCGGGGGGTGGGCTCGCTGTACTATCTGTCTTACGCGCACAATTCCGAAGCCTTCCCCGCCATCGACGGCATTTGGTCGATCGTCAACTTCACCATGCTGGTATCGATCCTGTTACACGGTTTCAGCGTAGGCCCGGTAATGAGGTGGGTGGACCGGCGGATGGGACGGCCTGAGCGGGCTACCTAAAACCCGCTATGCGCATTCACTTCCTCCCCCTGCAGCCGCGTAATGCGATCCAGACGTACCCAGTTTTCTTCGGCCAAGCGGACGTATTCTTCCGAGCGATCGGTCTTGAGACCCAGTAGCTTGGTGGTGGTCTCTACCGGTACCCCATCACCGCGCAGGTAGGTGAGGTCGGCGGGTACCGCCTTGGTAGCCAGCGATTCCAATTTATCGTAGATGTCACAATCGATACTTTGGTAGCTGGTCCGGGGTCGGCCCTGAAACCAGGCGATGTAGTGGTCCTCCTCCCCCGGATCAAGGCAGCGAATGAAGAGTACGTTGGCTAGGTAGCGGCGATCGACCTTCAGATTTACCGCCCCTACGCGGACTGATGGTCGCCCGCTCCGCTCGATCAGGCTACACGCCTGTTTTTCCAGGACCGTCAGTGGCCGGGCTCCGAATACAAATAGCGCATCAACGGTAAAAACCGGTTGGTTCAGAAAAGCGAAGGGTACCTGGGGCCACTTCCCGCCAGTAAAAAAGGAGGGGGGGTCTCCGATGTAGGCTAATTGCATCTCAAAATTCTCTAAACGCTATCCGGTGATAAAGCGCGTCAGCCCGCCATCCACATTGATGGTTTGCCCGCTGACGTACTGGGCCCGGGGGGACAACAGAAAACAGGCCAGGGCGGCCAGGTCATCGGGTTGCCCCAGTTTGCCTAGGGGTACCTGGGCCAGGAAATTTTGTTCGACTTCGGCCCGGCTAATTTCCTGCAGTTCGGCAGCCTTGTCCAGTACCTGAACGATGCGATCGGTAGCGTGATAACCCGGCGCGATGATGTTGGCGCGAATGCCGTGCTCCCCTTCCTCCCGGCTAAGCGTTTTCACGAAACCAGCAACCGCGGCCCGGTAGGCATTGCTGAGCACCAAGTTATCGATCGGCTGCTTGATGGAAACACTTTCGAGATAGAGTAGGCTGCTATCGGTTTGCTTACGAAGAGCGGGCAGCAAGCGGGTGGTTAGTTGGACCTTCCACCGCAGCGTTCCGGCGTAGGCTTCGTCCCACTGCTCCATACTCAATTCATCGATCCGCCCCGTGGGTGGCCCGCCGCTGTTGAACACCACGCCATCGACCTTAGCTTTGATCAGCCGATCTGCGAGGGCATCAACTGCCTTGCGGTCAGAGAGGTCAGCCGGGTAGGCTTCGAATTGATCTCCATGGCGTTGCGAGAGTAGCTTCAGTTTATCCTGACTACGCGCAACACCGATCACCCGGGTACCTTCCCGGACTAACCGTTCGGCGACGGCCCGCCCCAGCCCTCCGGATGCTCCGCCTACGGCAATCGTAAGTCCCTGAAGTCCGAGCTCCATTACCGTAACAGGGCGGCGATGGCGTCCGCCGGCTGAACGATACGGCCGGTAACGGGGGTTTCCGTCGTGGTCAGTCCGGTATCGTGCAAAATCTGATAGGCCGCACGGTGGTCTAGCTCGGGCTCGAGTGACTTCATCACGCCGAGCAGCCCCGCCACGAAGGGGCAGGCCATGCTGGTGCCGCTATATTTCTTGTATTCATTGCCAGGGACGGTACTGTAAATGCCGACTCCCGGCGCGGCGATGGCCAGTTCAATTTGCCCGACCCGGTTACTGAAGGGTGCCCGGAGCAAGTGCTCGTCGATGGCGGCTACCGTGATCATACCATCGGCGTTAGCGGGAGCGAAGTCTTTGGCCTCACGGTTACTGTTGCCGGCGGCGGCCACGACAATGGCTCCGGCACGGTGGGCGTACTCCACCGCTGCGCTATAGGCCCGTTGGCTGCTTTGGTTGCTACGCCCGCCGAGACTGAGGGAAATCACGTCGGCACCTTCATCGGCGGCTTCGAGTATTCCGGCGATGATCGTTTTTTGGGTACCCATTCCTCCGGCGCTGAGCACCTTGACGGAACTGATCTCCACATAGGGGCTCTCCTCGTTTGTTCCGGCTAAGCTACCGATGCCTACCGCGTTATTGGTCACGCCAGCGGCGATACCGGCGCAGTGAGTACCATGCCCGTGAGGATCGTTATCGTACTTCGGCTCAATCGAGAAGTAGTTATCGTCCAAATCCTCATGCTGACCTTCAACGCCGGTATCCAGAATAACGATCTTGGCCTTTTTCCGGGGGCGCTGAGTCGAAAGGATGCGGTAGTACTCGTCCATTTCCAGCACCGACATGGCCCACTGCTCGTCGGTAAAAGGATCGTTGATGCGCAGAGATGCCGCCCGACTTCCCTGTTCCCCACCTTCCGCCAGAATGAACGGCTCGACCAGTATTTCCTCATTCGGCTCGTAGTAGTGAACGTCCGTCAACGTTGACAGCGTGGAGGGATTGAAATCTCCCGTTAGCAGGTAGTAGTTATCAAGCAGGGTTTCGGAAGGCGCGTCCGGAAAAAAGGCGCGCTCGATCTCCAGTCCGTTCTGGGCGGCAAAAAGGAGTAAGTCCTGGTCCGACGCCCCTTCGTTCAGTTCGACCAGGTAACCGTCGGTGACCGGTTCAGCCGGGCTATCGGCACTCTCGATTACGGCTTCCACATCCGTATCATCGTCGGCCTTGATCAGCTCATCGAGGTAGTGCACCGCGGCGAACATGCCGAAGATCAGTACCACCGCCATCCAGACCGATATCTGCTTCTTCACCGCCATAGCCTGCACGAAGCCGACCATGCCAAGCATGATAAAGTCCTTCAGAATCTTGGGAAAGGCACTGGCGGCCACACTAACGGCCGTGAAGTTGGTGTAGGCGACCAACCCCACCCCGAGGTAGGTGAACGCCATCCAGAGGGAGGCATCTTTATCGTCGCGACGCCAGAACCAGAGAGACAGCGCCAAGGCCGTGAGCAGCACTAACATGGGATCGTGTTTTACCGAAAGATACTGGATAAACGTGATCCGGGT
>CAZKPE010000108.1:0-12688 GCA_964554545.1 uncultured Lewinella sp. | reverse complement strand
GGGCCCGGGGTCCGTGGACCGCTATCTTACCGTCGTCCACGCTGAAGGTGGCGGGATGCTCGCTGGCTCTCCAGCCGTCGAGGCTTTTTCCGTCGAAGAGCGGGAGCCAGCCGTCATTGGAGGCTGTGGGTTTGGTTGGAGCACAGGCTACAGCCAAGAGTAGTACATAAAAGCAGATGATCGCAAGAAATCTCATAATCGAATAATTGTAGAGCGTGGCTTACAAGGTAGGGGAATGACGCGAGGTGGTTAAGACGAATCGGATTGGGGTACCGATAAAGGTGCGGAATTGCGATCCGCAGAGTGAGGAGGGGGGCAAATAAATCACTACTTAACATAATATAAATTATGGGCAAGACCAGATAACCTGTAGCTCTCTCATTTTCTCGGTTATCCGCGTTATACAATATCGATCAGTTACTCGCAAGCATCGCCGATGCCGTTATTATTCGCGTCCGTCTGATCCGGATTCGGCCGCGTTGGACAGTTATCCGTCCCGTTGCCGACGTAGCCGCCCGGGGCCGCCGCCGCTTGCACCGTAGCGTTCGGATCGCCGAAACCGTCGCCGTCCGTATCGGCGAAGAAGGTCGCCAGGGGGACTTCCAGGGAGCCAATCTCCCGCCGCCCGCCCGCCGGGGGTTGGTCGATCTGGTCTACGTCCCAACTACCGGTACTGGGCCGGCCGCGGTTGATGACCGGAGAACCCGGTAGCGGCCGGTGGGTCCACGTCTTGCCGCCGTTGTCGGCCAGGGGGCCGAGCAGCGGGGCGTCGACCAGCGTATCGGTGAGGCTACGCAGCACGCCGTGCGACGGTAACTCACCAAAGAGATTATAGGTGCCTGACTCCAGGCCGGCCCCGTCACTCAGTGAGAGATTCCGCCCACCCGCCGCCGTCGCGTGATTCGCCGCCAGGATGGAGCCGGATAGCGTCGTGGTGCCGCTATCGATGACGAAAAGCCCACCACCCCGTTCCGCTTGGTTATCGTACACCGTCAGGTCTTCCAGGGCGGCCGCCCGCTCGGTGTACATCCCACCCCCCGGCCCACCGGTCGTATTACCCGATAGCGTGGATCGTCCCAGTCGAGCCGTGCCCGAACCGATAACCACTAGCCCCCCACCCCGGGGGTCGGTCGAACCCAGCGCGGCATTGCGGCTCAGCGTCGACTGGCACACCTCCAGGCTGTAACCCGCCGTGTAGACGCCGCCACCGGCCGGTACGGAACCGCCTACACCACCGTAGACGAGATTATCAATGAGGTTGATCACCTGCAGTTCCACCTCCGCCGCCGGGCCGGTGTAGATAGCCCCGCCGCGAGCCCCGGCCGCGTTTGCCCGCATCGTGGAGTGGCGGCCGTTCAGCCGATCCCCGCCGCAGTACACGGCCCCGCCCCGTCCGTCGGCGGCAAAGGCGTGGTTGTTCTCGAAGGAGAAGCGGGCGAAGGAGAAGCGGCCATCCAGGACACAGATGGCCCCACCCCGGGCCCCGCAGCTGTTGTCGACGAAGGTGCTGGTATCGCGGGTGGTGATCGACCCGCTGCGACTCAGGATCGCTCCCCCGGAGGCGGTTGCCGCTAAGGCCCGGTTTGCGCGAAAGGTCATCTGCCGCAGGAAGATCGGCCCGCCGTCACTATACACCGCCCCGCCCCCCGCATCGGCCTCCGCCGCCCCGCAGGTGTTGCCGGTGAAGGAACCACGAACGAGGTTCAGCTCCGGTACGTCAACCCAGATACCTCCCCCGGAGCCGCGGGCGTAGTTTCCCTCGTAGCGTCCCCCGACTCTCACCTCGTCCGTGGTCTTTACGTACGCTCCCCCCCCGGTGCCGGGGAAACCTACCACGCGGTTGGAATCGATCTCACCAAACAGTCGGGAGGTGTAGCTGCCGTTACTGCTAACGAAAGCGATCCCGCCCCCCGCGGCAAACGCCTGGTTGCCCCGGACCTGAATATCGTTATTGCGCAGGCGGGCCGAGTCCACTACGGCAATGCCCCCACCGATACTGGAAGAATCGGTGGCTACGTTGTAGTTTACCCGGGTCGAGGGGTTGAGCTGTACGAAGGCCCCCGCCCCACGTACGAACACGCCTCCCCCACCGGTGCCGCGGGCGATGTTGTGCATAATGTCAATGCGGCGGATCACGGCCGCCCCATCTTCGACATATATCCCCCCTCCCTCGCCGGGCGCGACGTTACCGCTGATGGAGCCGATGTACATCCCGCACTCCCCCCCCAAAAGGGCTACTCCCCCGCCGGAGAAACCGACGGCGTTGCTGTCGACGCGCATGTCGCGCAGGTAGATGTATCCTCCGGCGAGGACGGCGAGTCCCCCACCCATATCGTCGGCGAAATTGTGGACCACGCGGGAGTTACTGGATAGCCTGGCGGAGGAGGCCGAGTCGATCAGAATAGCCCCCCCACTGGCCAGGCTACCGCGCGCTTCGTTGAGCTCGAAGGCCGAGCCCGAAATGATTAGGGTGTCCCGACTGTAGATGGCCCCGCCCCCGCCCCGGGAAGGCGGTCCCTGGGCGGGTGTGGGCAGGGCCACGACGTTGCCGCGCAGGATAACGCCTTCCACGCGGAGGTCACCCCCTAGGTGGGCGATGGCCCCACCGTGGTCCGTAGCGTACCCTCCGGTCAGGACAACGTCTTTGATGTGGACGGATGCACCCGGGGCGTTCACTACGAAGAGCCGCGTTACCCCACCGCCGTCCAGGATGACGCGATTGCCCCGGTCTCCCTGAATGTGCAGGGCTTTGTCGATCAGGATGGACTGTTGGAGCAGAATGGTTTGCCCCTGTACGGCCGTTGCAAATTCGATCACATCGCCGGGGGCGGCGTCCAGGACGAGCTGGCGCAGACTGCCGGGGCCGGCGTCGGCCGTGACGGTGACGTAGTGATTGGCGGCGGAGAGTACGGTAGCCGCACTAATGAGGACTCCAAGTCCGATTGCTCTGAAGATCGCCATCGTGGTCATATATGCTAAATTTTTATACACTAGGGATTACAATCCGCCCAATATCCGCGCCCCGTCAAGTTTCCTAGAGTCAACCTGCGGGGCGCTGCTCATTGGGCGGAACTACTGATGCCACTTGTGACCCATGATCTTCGAAAAATCATCTCTAGAAATTCTAGATAACTCTAGGCTTCTTGTTGAGTTTTCTATATAAACAGTACTATCAAAAAATTCTACAATTCTACCCAAACTCATCCTGTCTCCAGTTTCGCTTACTTGGTTGATCAAAAATATAGTGTCACCCTGTCCGACTATCTCATATTCATCGGGAGCTAAGTAACCAATTTTATATTGGAAAAATTGAACTGTAGTATCTGTAAACTCCACGAACATATTCTCTCGAGACACTTCTGCAGTATCGGATTCTACGGCCCAAAGGCCATTTATCTTAACTGCATCTTGTTGGTCGATAGTACAGTAGAAAATCATAATGCTCAATAGGCAGATAACTAAAATCTTCATATGGACTTAGTATTTTAATCATCTATGGATAGCAGAAATTCTTTTGAAGATATTTCTCCGTTGATAAACTTTGCTGCTTGATTGTATAAAGATGTGTCTTGACCAAACTCCATGTAAATGTGTCTTGAATATCCATCTTGACTATGCCCTCCGCCCCTAATAAAGAAGGCATTTGCTTCGTCAGACAACGCCTCAGTGCTTTCCATATAGTCACCTTGGATGATATTGAAACTAACTTGAATTAAGTCATCTCTACCTAGATCCAGACCTCTTTCAAACACTTGAAATTTATAACCTTGTGTTTCCCCACCCCAGTACTCGAATAAGTGACCTCGTTGATGATCGGCTGTATTGGAAAGGAACGAACTCATGTTATACCTCCCACGCTCAAAAAAAGAATTCTGTCTCTCGGGATTATTCATTCTGTACCATGAGTTAAAGTTCCGCATAAGCTTCATAGTACTCAGAAACGTCTTCTTATCGTCACTCGAATTTAGATCGATAGAGAGATCAGGACCCGGAAGCCTTTCCTGTCTATGAAGCAACTCTGTTACATTGATTATATCGCCTTCATTCATGTTGAGAGTTCGATATTCCTCATTATGACGATTATATCGCCCATTTGTTATATGGGAGAAATATGCCGCGTTGTTTTGGGGTTGGTCTACTAGTTGTGTCCAATGTAATGGCCTGATAAGAGAGTATCCCTCTCGCTTTTTACTTTCAGCAGAGTTTAGATCAGCAGCAATCTGTGTAGGGCCTTGGCCAGCCTGTACTTCGTAGTAAAGGATGCCAGACTCAACGTATGCTTCTAGGCCATCCATATCGATGGCCCAAATTGGGGTATTACTAGCAAACTGGTACGGTGTGAGCATCGGATAATCCGGTGAGAGCGGGTCTACGCTCAAGAACCTTGCGATCCCCGGGTTATAGATCCTAAAGCCGTAGTCGTACATGCTGTTCGACTGTCCATTGCTGCCGCTACTGCCCCACTCCCCTTGGTCATCCACCTCCTTCCCATTAAAGGCGTAACGGTAGCCCTGTTTTCCCAACACACTAGCCCCCCGATCCAGCCCCAATCCAAAGGCCAGGTAGTCCCGGTAGCTGACCAAATCTGGAGCGGTGTATGTCATACCGTCCTGGCTATCCTCATACGCCACGGCATTCTCCCCGAATACCGTCGTCACGTTACCCAGGTGGTTGGTCAGCTCGTACTGCCGACGGCCGTAATTGAAGGGGTTGACCGCCCCCACCGGTAGCGACCGGTCCATCACCACCTCACCCAACCGCGATGAGCCGAAGAGGTACTGCTGCTTCCAGGTCAGTTCGGCCAGCGAGTCGGACCCCCGTTCGTAAGTAGCTAGCGTCGACCCCTGCGCGTCCCGGATATAGTAGGTCGTACCCCGCGGTCCGAAGTCCTTCCTCCAGCGGTTCTGGTCCGGGCCGTAACCGAAGGTGGTCGTGCCCGTAGGAGAAGCCACTGTCGTTACTTTTCCGTAAGCGTTCCAGTCAATCAGGGTTGCGCTCGCGGCCTTATCCGACTGCTCCCGCACCAGGTTACCGCTACGGTCGTATGTATAGGTTGTGGTACCCCGCAGCAGGTCGTAGGGCAGATAGTCCTCGTTGATCGCCGCCCCGTTGACGTCGGCCGCTACGCTCGTGAGCAGGTTGGTTCCATCAGCGTAGCCGTAGTTCAGTCGGTTGCGGTGCCGCTGCTCAGTCGTACTACTATAGCATCGGTCCAGGGTGCGGATATTGCCGTTACCATCGTAGGTCGGCGCTTCCAGGGCCTCGGTAAGGGAGAGGCTCGATGCATCCGCCGTACCGTAGAATGCATTCGTGCCGAAGCGCAGCCGGTTCAGCTGGTCGTACTCCCCCACCAGCCCCGCGGTGCGGAAGCCGTCGGCGATCGTAGACTGGTAGTGCCGCACGATGTTGCCACCCTCACCCCGGCCCTCTCCGAAGGAGAGGGAGTACTCGTAGTCCGGGGGCAGCGTGGCGTCCATCGGACTTAAGATAGGGCTCGTACCGCCGGCCGCCAAGCCAATCGGTCGGTAATCCCCGTTAAAGTACTGGTTGGCGTAGCGGTCCACGCTCAGGTCCGGGGCGGCCACGCAGGGGTATCCATCATCCCCAATCAGCGCCCACCCTCTCTACCATATGCTTCCCCTACCTCCCCCGCCAACCCACTAAACAAGCGCAGCAGGCGCTCGTCTACCCGATCGACCACCGAAACCAGCCCTACCGGCTGATTCTCCCCGCCGGCCCCCCGACCGGCCACTTCCTGGTCGGCGTACTGATACCAGTGGCTGCCGACGGCATAGGGGTAGGATTTCCACTTCCGGACGTAGGCGGCTACCATCGTGTCGCGCACTTCGGGAGCGAAGGCCGGATAGCGCGGCAGCAGGTGACTGGCATCGACGGGCGGCACGTGGTGCTCGCCGATCAGCAGGGGTTTGCGGACGAGCTCGTACCAGGCATCCGTTTCCGCCCGGGTGAAGGGGGAGTACATGTTGACGGACAGTACGTCGAGGTAGGTGCCGGCCACGGCCACGATGGCTTCGATGCCCGCCACCCGGCGCGTGAAGCGGCAACCCAGGTAGAGGTGATTCGGATCGTAGCGGCGCAGTAGCCGGGCAATGGTGCCGAAGTAGCGCTCGGCGTAGGCCCGTTGGCGGCTCGTCGCATCCGGTAGCGCGGACAGGGCGGCGTAGGTGTGGCTACTGGTGTCCATGCCCTCGATCTCGCTCCAATGGAGCTCGTTGTCCACGAAGTAGCCCAGCAGGTAGGGGTCCTCCCGGTAGGCGGCGATGCGGCGGAAAGTGGAATCGACGTAGCCCGCCCACGCCGGGTCGAAGACATCCGGTAGGCGGTTACCCGTTCCCAGTCGATTGTTACCCCGGGTATCCAGGGTGTAGGTGTAGGCCAGGTCGCGGCCGTAAAGCAGGGTGTCGCTCCAGTTGCCGATGGTGTTGAAGCCGATCCGCCGGAGCCGACGCAGGACCGCCTCCCGCCAGGCTTCCGCGGTACCGTACTTGTCGAGGGCGTTCTTGCAGTACCAGGACAGGTAAGCGCCGTCCTCGCGGTAACACGCGCCGTAGCGCTGCCGATCGGGCAGTTCTTCAAATAGTTCCGACCGACCCCCCACCTGCGTCAGCGCCGCATTATTCAGGGTGGAGACCAGTCGGACCCCATTCACGCCCAGGCTATAAAAGGGGTTGCCGGCCGGACTGACCAGGTACCACCGCTCCCCTTCCCGCTCCGTCCGGAAAAATCCGGTGGCGGGGAACGACAGACCGGTTTCGCTATAGCCACCAAACTCATCCCGCGGCGGCAGTGGCGGCAGGCTGTCCAGGTAAGCGGTTTCCCGGATGCGGTCCCCGCTATACGACATCGTGTCCTGCAGTTTATCGGGAAAGTCGACTGCCCTGCGCTGTCCGAAGCGATCGATCAGTGCCCGGGCCTTACGGGCGGGGATCATATCGAGTTCCGTCACGATCAGGCTTCCGGTATCCGCGGCCATGAACTGAATGGCGGTCACCCGTCCCTGCAGATCGCCGAGCAGGGGAGCTTCTTGCACGTCCAGCGTAAAGCGGGTGGCGGCGGCCCGTAGGGAAAAGGTGTCCTGCAGTCGGCCGCGAGTCCCCAGCACCCCGAGGATCAGTTCCCCTTTCGGCCCGGTCATTGCGGCGGTAACGACCAGGGTGCCGCCCCGCGGAAGGTGAGCGGGAAGCCCCAGGGCTTCGGGAGACACCCGCACCCAGCCACCGGGCTCGGAAAACCGGAGCTGCAGCTCATCTTTTGCGATCACCAGCTTAGCACCGCGTTCCTGGATAGCCGCCACCCGGCCCCGCCGCGAGCCACCCCAAACGCCCAGTTCCAGCTCGACCGAATCGAGCACCCCCGCCAGGCGGGTAAAATCGGCCCGGTGAACCTCCGGGGAGGGGTCCCGGCAGCCCATCAGGGCCAGAATGCAGATGAGTCCGAAAGCGCGAAGCAGAAGTGATGGGTACATATCGGGTAGAGGACATTCCAGCGCGGCCGTTGTCACCTGCGCGCCGCCGCCCCCTTGTCCGGCTTGCCGCTATCTTACGCTCACCCAACCGCCCCGCCCTCATGCGCTCCCCCACCCTGCTCCTGACCGTTGCCGTGCTCTTACTGGCCGCCTGCGCCCCGCAACCCGCAACCCGCACCCCCCCGCCTGACGGCTTCACCCCCCTCTTCAACGGCCGCGACCTGACGGGCTGGACCCCGAAATTCGCCGGCCACCCACCGGGCGAGAACCCCCGCAATACCTTCCGAGTGGAAGACGGAATGCTGCGCGTAAGCTACGCGGAATACGAGAACTTCGACGACCTCTACGGCCACCTCTACTACGCCCTGCCCTACAGCCATTACCGCCTGCGCTTCGACTACCGTTTCACCGGCGAGCAGGTCCCGGGCGGCGAGCGCTGGAACGTACGCAACAGTGGCGTAATGCTCCACTCCCAGTCTGCGGAGAGCAACGAGATCGGCCAGCACTTTCCGGTCAGCATCGAGCTGCAGTTAATGGGCGGGCTGTCCGATGGCCGGGAGCGGCCTACCGGCAACGTCTGTACCCCGGGAACGGCCGTGGTGATGGGCGATTCGGTGGATTACCGCCACTGTATTTCGTCCTCCTCCCCCACCTACGACGGCGATGGCTGGCTCAGCGCCGAGGCCGTGGTGCGGGGCGGAGAGGCCATGCACTTTCTCATCGAGGGGGACACCGTGCTCAGCTTCACGCGGCCGCAGATCGGGGGCGGCTTCACCAGCGGGGCGGCCGACGAGCGGGATTGGGAGAGCGCGCAAATCTTTGAACGGCGCCGGGAGTGGATCGACCGGGCCGGGGAGGTGCTCACCGAGGGCTATATCGCGCTGCAGGCCGAGAGCCACCCCATCGATTTTCGTAACATGCGCATTCAGGAGATAAAAGATGAGGCACGTTAGTACAAAATGGGGATTTGGGCGCGGGGCGCAGGTGCAATGGGAAGCGGTAATGTTAATGCTGCTGCTCGTCGTAGTGCTGGCGGGCTGCGGACAAGCACAGTCCCCGGTACCTGAAATACCCTTTCCCCAGGACCAAGTCGAGGAAGCCGCCGAACGCTACACCGTCCCCTCCATCACTACCCGTCGCTTCAAACAGGAAGATCTGCGGCCGCTGATCCAGGACTTAGGTGAGGCCTTTGCAGTCGACACCGCGGGCTACAGTGTGGAGGGCCGTCCGCTCTGGCGGGTCCGCTACGGTTCGGGTCCGGTGCAGGTGCTGCTCTGGTCGCAGATGCACGGAGACGAGCCGACGGCGACGGCGGCCCTGTTCGATATCTTCCGGCTACTAGGTGGCAGCGGCGACGGGCTGGTCGAGTTCCGCAAGTTGCTGTCGGATGAACTGACGCTCACCTTCCTGCCCATGCTGAACCCCGACGGGGCGGCCCGCTACGAGCGCCGCAACGCCCTGGGCATCGACCTGAACCGGGACGCGCTGACGCTGATCAGTCCGGAGGCCCGCCTGCTCAAATCCGAGCGCGACCGACTGGACGCCGACTGGGGCTTCAATCTCCACGACCAGGGCATCTACTACGCCGCCGGTTTCCCGGCCGAACGGGGCTGCGTACTGAGCATCCTCGCGCCGGCCTACGACTGGGAAAAGAGCATGAACGAGAAACGTACGGACGCCGCCCAACTGATCGCCCGTATGAACGCTATCTGGCAGGAGGAGGTGCCGGGTAGCGTAGGCCGCTACAATGACGACTTTGAGCCCCGGGCTTTCGGCGACAACCTGCAACGCTGGGGGACGCGCACCATCCTCATCGAATCCGGCGGTTACCCCGGCGATCCCGAAAAGCAGCAAATCCGGCGATTGAACGTGATCGGTATCCTGGCCGGCCTACACGCTATCGCGACGGACGGGTACGAGCGCTACTCCGTCGACGACTACCTCGACATCCCCCGCAATGCGAGTAACGGGATGCACCACCTCATCCTGGAAGACCTTGCCGTACCCCTGGGTGACAGCCTCTACCGAATGGACGTCGGGATGCGCCTGAGCGAACGGACGACCGGGCCCGAAAACCGCGGCCATCAGCGCCGCGCCTACGTCAGCGACCTGGGCGACCTGCACACCTTCGGCGCCTTTACCCGCCTGCCCGCCCAAAGCCTCACCGCCCGCGTCGGCCAAACCTACCCCGAAACCCTGACCCTTGCACAGATCGATCGCCTCGATGCCGAAGCCTTGTACCGGCAGGGCTACACCTCGGTCCGGACCAGTGAAGCTTCTCCATCGAGCGGACTACGCAACGGACTTGCGGTGACCGGCGACCGGCAGACCAGCGGTGAGGTCAGCTACGGCCGGTCGGTAGACCTGCTCCTTCACAATGAAGTAGGAGAACTGGTGTACGCCATCGTAAACGGAGAAGCCCATACCCTCCCGACTAAAAAATGAATCCGCGTTAAATCCGCGAAAAAAATCCGCGAAAAAAATCCGCGAAAATCCGCGGTGAGACCCCCATTTATCCCTCGAATCCTGATTTTTAATTTTCCTTTTCTATCTTAACGCCGTGTTAACGTTTTCGCAATAGCGCCTGATATTTACCCCCCCCCGACAGACCAAGTGACACACAAAGAATAGCCGAGCCCGTTGCCCGGCCCTGATTTGCTTTACCTCACTAACTGATGTCGATCATGCATCCAAACCTTTACCTGCGCGTCGTACTGACCGCAATCGGCCTGTGCCTGGTACTCAGCCTTTCCGCCCAGGGCGAGAAGCGCACCGTCACCGGAACCCTTACCGATGAGAGCACCGGTGACCCCCTGATTGGCGCAAGCGTACTAGTCAAGAACACTACGAGTGGTACCGTCACCGACCTGGATGGCAACTACAGCATTCAGGCCGCCCCCTCCGACGTGCTCGTCATTTCCTATACCGGCTATGGCACGCAGGAAGTCCCCGTCGGTGACCAGGAGCGCATCTCGCTGAGCCTGTCGAGCGGCGAAATCCTCGACGAGGTCGTCGTCGTAGCCTACGGCAAACAGAAGAAAGCGACCGTCACCGGGGCCGTGGTCGGCGTCGAGGGGGGTGAGCTCGTACAGTCGCCCTCCGTCAACCTGGGGGCCTCCCTGGCGGGCCGGCTACCCGGCGTCGTCGTCATTCAGCCGAGTGGGGAGCCCGGAAACGACAACGCTCTGATCAACATCCGCGGGGTGAACACCCTCGGTAACAGCTCGCCACTGGTCGTCATCGACGGCGTGCCCGACCGGGCCGGCGGACTGGCGCGACTGAGTCCCCAGGATATCGAGTCCATCTCCATCCTGAAAGATGCCTCGGCCGCCATCTACGGGGCCCGGGCCGCGAACGGCGCCATCCTGGTCACCACCAAACGGGGAACCACCGGCAAGCCGACCGTCACCTACGACTTCAACCAGGGCTGGGCCCAGCCGACGGTGCTGCCCGAAATGTCGAGCGCCACGGAGTATGCCGCCATCATGAACGAGCTGCCGATCTACCAGAACATACCGGTGGATGAGTGGGAGACCGCCTGGAACAGCATTCAGCAGACCGGCGTCTACGAGAGCCCTACCGATGGCGTGGGCACGGTGACCGCCCAGTACAGCCCGGAAACCATCGCCCGCCACGCGGCCGGCGACGATCCCTGGGGCTATCCCGACACCGATTGGTTCGACGATGCCTTCCGGACCTGGGCGCCGCAGAGTCGCCACAACGTGCAGATCGCCGGGGGTACGGACCGGGTGCGCTACCTCACCTCGGTCGGCTTCCTGAACCAGGAGGCCTTCTACAAGAACACGGCCACCAAGTACAAGCAGTATAACTTCCGCGTCAACCTCGACGCTGACGTCAGCGACTACATCACCACCTCCCTGGGCATCGTGGCCCGCCGGGAAGATCGCCGCTACCCCACCGAGAGCGCCAACGCCATCTTCCGAATGCTCATGCGCGGCCGGCCGACCGAGCCCGCCGTCTGGCCCAACGGACTTCCCGGCCCCGCCATCGAGAACGGACAGAACCCCTACGTGATCACCACGAACGCGACCGGCTACGTCGACGAGCCCTCGGACTACGTACAGACCAACGCCTCCATCACCTTCACCAATCCCTGGGTGAGCGGACTGGGCGTGACCTTCTCCGGAGCCGTCGACCACCTGAACCAGCGCCGGAAAACCTGGCAGACCCCCTGGCGGTTGTACAACTGGGACCGCGTCAGCTACGAGGCCGACGGGGAGACGCCCCTACTACAGGGCTCGGTGGCCTCCAACTTCACCGACCCACGACTGCGGCAGAGAACCTTCGAGGAGCTGAACACCAACCTCTCGGCCCGCATCAACTACGATAACGAACTGGTCGGCGGCCACAGCATCAGCCTCATGGCGGGCGTGACCCGGGAAACCTTCGAGGGGGAGGACTACTTCGCCTTCCGCCGCAACTACATCTCCACGGCGGTCGATCAGCTCTTCGCCGGCGGCTCCCTACAACAGGAGACGGGCGGCTCGGGCTACGAACGGGCACGGCTGGGTTACTACGGGCGGGCGCAGTACGACTTCCAGGACAAGTACCTGCTGGAGTTCATCTTCCGCTACGACGGCAGCTACATTTTCCCCCAGGACGATCGCTTCGGCTTCTTCCCCGGTATTTTGGCGGGCTGGAATATCACGAACGAGGACTTTTTCAACGTGCCCGGTATCGACTTCCTGAAGCTGCGGGCCAGCTACGGGCAGATGGGGAACGATCAGGTCTTCTTTGATGCGGACGGTGATGGGGTACAGGAGCTACAGGAGTATGCCTTCCTCGCACTTTATGGCTTCGGGGAGTACCCCATCAACAGCGTCGTACAGACCACCCTGCGCGAGCAGCTACTCGCTAACCCCAGCTTTACCTGGGAACGGGCGAATAACTTCAACTTCGGCATCGACGCCATCCTGTTCAATAACCGGGTCGACATCACCCTGGAGTACTTCAACAACCAGCGTCGGAACATATTGATCCAGGAAACCGGCTCTACTCCAGCCACTTCCGGCATCAACAGCCTGCTGCCCCCGGTCAACGCCGGCGAGGTGGAGAACAAGGGCTTCGAGTTTAATCTGGGCTACAACGGCAATGCCGCCAGTGCTTTTCAGTGGCGGGTCGGGGTCAACGGCGGCTACGCCCAAAACCGGGTCCTATTCATGGATGAAATACCCGGTGCTC
>CAZKPE010000107.1:5491-12718 GCA_964554545.1 uncultured Lewinella sp. | reverse complement strand
TCCTCGACGTTGCTGGCGTAGCCGTACTTGACCTGCCCCCAACTGGTGATGCCGGGGCGTACCCGCAGCAGGTGGCGGTAGTGGGGCGCACGCTCCTGAATGAGGTCGATGTAGTACTGCCGCTCGGGGCGGGGGCCGACCCAGGACATCTCGCCCAGCAGCACGTTCCAGAACTGGGGGAGCTCGTCGAGCCGCCACTTGCGCATCTTGCGGCCCCAGGGGGTGCAGCGGTCGTCGTCGTCGCGGCTCAGCTGGGGACCGCCCTGCTCGGCGTCGGTGAACATGGAGCGGAACTTGTAGATCTGAAAGGGCCGCCCGTTCTGCCCCACCCGCTCCTGGGTGTAGAGGACGGGGCCGGGGGAGGAGAGGCGGACCCGCAGCGCGATGTAGGCGTAGAGGGGGGAGAGCAGCAAGAGCATGGCCGCGGCCCCGCTGAGGTCCAGTAGCCGCTTGACGATGCGCTGCCAGCGGGGCATCAGGTTCTGGCGGATCTCGATCAGCACGGCACCGAAGACGTGGTTCATCTTCACGGTGCCGAGCATGATGTCGTACATGTCCGGGATGATCTTGACGAGCACCTGCCCCTCGTAGTTGTTCAGGACGCTGAGCAGTCCCCGTAGCCGGCCGTGCTGACTGGTGTCGATGGCGATGATCACTTCCTCCACGGTGTGGGCCTCGATGATGGCCTCCAGGTCCTGTAGGCCACCCAGACGGGGCAGTCGGCGACTCAGAGGACGATCATCGGCGTGCCGGCGGGCATCCACGAAGCCGAGAAAGCGGTTGCCCAGTCCTTTGGGGCGGGAATGGATGTCGTCGTACAAATGCAGGGCGCGCTCCCCGCCACCGATCACCAGCGTATTGAAGGCGACCTCCCCCGCCTTGAGCCGGCGACTGGCCCGGGTGAGGATGAACATGCGCACGAAGGCCGTCAGCAGGAAGTGGAGCAGGAAGAGGGTGGTCAGACTGCGCCCGTAGGCGGAATAATCCGAGACGGCATCGTCGATCAGCACCAAGAAGAAGAGCAGCAGCGTACCGGCCAGACTGAGCAGGAAGGTTTCCATGAGCACCTTCAGCCGGCTCAGCCGGTAGATGTCGCGGTACTGGTCGAAGAGGGTATAGGCCAGCAGCCAGCCGAGGGGAATGAAGAAACTGCCCCAGCCGTAGTTCGGATCGTTGAGGAGTTCGGATATCCCCTCGATACTGCTCTCCCGCAGGCCGCGCAGGTAGAAGAAGCAGGTCCAGGCCAGCCAGGCCGCCAGGAAGTCGGTGGCGATGTAGACCAGGCGGTCCCGCCGGCGCCGGGCCGCCGTATCGGGCGGGCGGGTGGCTACGTAGGGGAGCGTCCGGGTCATCACGGCTGGAAGTAAAGGACCTTCATGTTATCGAGATAGACGATGCCCGCGCTCCGTTCGTTGTCCAAAACCGTGGAAAAAGCGACGTTAAATTCGTCCAGGTCGGCCTGACCGATGACCGGGCCGAGGTTGAAGTAGATCTTGGTCCACTCCGAGCGGGGCAGGAAGCCCGGGTCGAAAAGACCGTCGAGAAAGCCGTTGCGCTGACCGACCACCCCGAAAATAGCGGCTGCGTCCGAGCGGAAATCGACTTCCAGCCAGAAGTTGATGGGAGGGGTATTCAGGTCCAGGAAGAAGCGTTGGGTAGCCAGTTCGACGAGCCGGCTGCTATCCCCGAGAAAGATTGCACCCGCGCCCGCGCCCGAGCGCACGACCTGATTTTGTACCACGATGCCCGTATCCCCGGCCAGTTGTCGGGTGAAGACGCGGTTGCCGTCCTCAAATCCTTCCACGAAGCCGAAAACGGTATGGTCACGGTAGCCGATCTCGAGGGTGCCCAGGTCCAACGTCTCCCCGCTGACTAGCTCCAGTTGGCGGCTCACCGGAGTGTAAAAAGGGTAGAGATCGGGGGTTTCACTACGCCCGTCCTGGCGAATGCCGGCCTCGAAGCGCAGATTGGTAGGTCCGACGGAGGCGATCGGGATACGGGCCGGCAGGGGAAAAACTCCCAGGAACTCGCCGTCCCCCCGGAAGGCCCAGACCTCGGTGATGTCGGTGGTGGCCACCCCCTGATCCGGCAGTGTGCGCAAGGTGAAGCCCTCGATGGTCACGAAGGCCGGCGCTACCGCCAGGTCAGGCGGACAGGAGGTGAATAACAGGGGCAGCAAGAGCAGCGGCAGGAAACGCATCGGCAACTAGGCTAGGGGGGCGGGCAGCCGTTCCTGGTTAGCGGCTACGGCCGCGGAAATGCGGTGGGCGAGTTCGAGGGCGCGGTAGCCGTCCCGTACCGAAACGGCTACGGGTCTGCCGGTGGTGATGCTGTCGGCTAGACTTTCCAGTTCGAGCTGAATGGCGTTGACCGGATCGCTGTCCGGCTGATCGACGTGGATGATGCGGGAGCCGCGGGGCGTCTCGAGGGGGAATTGCTGGCCGCCGGCGGGCAGGTCGGTCTCGTCGGCAGCGAAGAGACGCACCACCTGGCTTTCCTTCTCCAGCAGGTCGAGGCTGATGTAGGCGTCGCGCTGAAAGAGGCGGACCTTGCGCATATTCTTCAGGCTGATCCGGGAGGCGGTCAGGTTGGCTACGGCCCCGTTGGCGAACTCGATGCGGGCGTTGACGATGTCGGGGGTCTCGCTGAGTACGGCTACGCCACTGGCCCGGACCTCGCTCACCTCGGCGTCGGCTAGTTTGAGGATGATGTCGAGGTCGTGGATCATCAGATCGAGGACGACGCTGACGTCCGTGCCCCGGGGATTGAACATCGCCAGGCGGTGGGCCTCGATGAAGTAGGGCTGTACGTTCACATCGGAGAGGGCGCGCAGGGCGGGATTGAAGCGCTCCACGTGGCCGACCTGTACCAGCCGACCGGTGGCTTCGCTGCGCTCGATCAGTTTGCGGGCTTCTTCCAGGGTGGCGGTCAGGGGCTTCTCCACGAAAACGTGGCAGCCGGCCCGCAGCGCGCGGTCGACCAGTTCGAAGTGGGTCGGGGTGGGGGTGACCACGTCGATCACCTCGCATTCGGCCATCAGTTTGTCCGCGGATGGGTAGGCGTTGACGCCGAACTCTTCGGCTACCCGTTCCGCCAGGGCCTGGTCCGTGTCGTGGATACCCACCAGCTGGTAGTGGTCGGCCGCCAGCTGAATGCAGCGCAGGTGAATCTTGCCGAGGTGGCCGACGCCAATGAGTCCGATGGTAAGCATAGTCCGGTATTGAGGGGTAAAGCTACGGTATGCCCCTCACCGCGCTGGTGCCCCATCCGACCGAAGCCCGAAAACCGGAGCGGGTCGTAACCTTAACGTTTATTTAACGATCCGTTTTTTTGAAAAATGGCGTGCGGAACAGGGGAATAAAATTCGGTCCATGGTCGCCCCTCACGGTAAAGTGTGGGTTGTAGGAAAATCGGCAAATATTCTGCCGGCGAGCGCGGGTGTTGCCCAAACCGGCAGACGAACATGGACTACCTCCAAATTGTTTGAAAATAAAGCGATCGGGCAAAAAACCTTGCTTTTGCGAGCCCCTTGCCCCTAGGTTTGCAGGCCCAAAGAGAGGTACGCCCTCCCCTGCGCCAATTCATCCCCCCCAAAAACGATCGGGGGCACCGGCGCGAGGCCATTGTTCACGAAATATACCTTCATGCTTCGACTCACCCCATATCCGGGCTGGTTAAGCTTTCTCTTACCCCTTTTCCTCCTATCCGCCACGGCGGTCGCCCTTCCGGTTCATCCCCTAGCTTCGGCGCGGAATACCGGACAGGTCGTACAGCGGATCGAGCGGATGGACCTTCCCCCGGCCGTATCGTCCTCCGACGATTACACCTGCCGGAAGATTCAGGAATACATGGGGGCCGGCGGGGTCGGTACCGAACGGATGCTCGGGCGGGCGAACGTGTATTTCCCCATTTTCGAATATTACCTGGCTAAGCACGGGCTGCCGGAATCGCTGAAGTACCTGGCGGTGGCCGAGTCCATGCTCGTACCGGGAGTGACCTCCTCCGCCCAGGCCGCGGGGCTCTGGCAGCTCATGCCCGCCACGGCGCGGGAGATGGGACTGCGGGTCGACGGCGTCATTGACGAGCGCATGGACCTTCACCGCAGCACTGAGGCCGCCGTGCTGATGCTCAAAGACCTGCACGAGCAGTTCGGCGATTGGCCCCTGGCCCTGGCCGCCTACAACAGTGGCGGCGGAAGGGTACGCCGCGCTATTCGAAAAGCCGGGTCGCGGGACTACGAACGGCTGTCCGCCTACCTGCCCCGGGAAACTCGCCGGTACGTGGCCGCCTACGTGGCCGCCGCCTACGCCGTCACCTACCACGACGACCATGGCCTGGTGCCGGTCGAATTACCCGGTACCGCCAGCATGCGCATCTACGGCCACCTGCGCCTGTCGCGGTTGGCGCGGGAGGCCCATATTCATCCGGCCACCCTGCAACGGCTCAATCCCGTTTTCAAGCAGGGGTACATTCCCGACCACCCGGAAGGGTACCGGCTGCGGGTGCCGCTGAGCCAGTTGGCCGACGTGCAGCGGGTACTGTGGGGACAAGACAATTTGGTGGAGCTTCCCACCGAGCAAGACCGGGAAGAACTGCTGACCTTCGCCGGCGAGCAGGGCCTTCATCCCTACCGCTTACTGCTGGGGTGTAGTCCCGAGTCGCTGGTTTCCGCCCCGCTGGCCGGTGCATACCAGCAACTGGAGCGGAGTGTGTTGACGGGCGTGCACGATCGCTACCGCTCCATCGCCAGCCTATAGGTACTGCTTCTTGATGCGGTCCATGCTGCGTTTGCTTTCCCGCTGCCGGATACTTTCCCGCTTGTCGTAGACCTTCTTACCCTGTACGAGGACGACTTCCACCTTGGCCAGTCCACGCTCGTTGAGGTAGAGCCGGTAGGGGATAATGGTGAAGCCCTTCTCCTTGACCTTCTTTTCCCACTTGCGCAGTTCCTGCCGTTTGAGCAGCAGCTTGCGGGGCCGCCGCTCCTCGTGGTTGAACTGATTGCCCTGCTTGTACTCCCCGATGTAGAGGGAACGCAGGATCAGTTCGCCCCGCTCGAAGACGCAGTAGCCGTCGCGCAGGTTGACGTGGCCGGCCCGGATACTCTTGATCTCGGTGCCCAGTAGTTTGATGCCGGCTTCCACCGATTCGAGGAACTCGTACTCAAATTTCGCCTTGCGGTTGACGAAGGATTTCGCTTTCTCTTTTTTGGCCATGGTGAGGGAATAAACAAAAGAGAGGCTCCGCCGGGTCATAGCGCGAGCCTCTCACTAAATCGTAAACGTTGTACTTACGGGATCAACTGCCCCTTTAGCTTTGGAGTTCGCGGTTTAGCGCTTGAAAACTAGGGAATTATTTTGTTTCGGCCGACTCACTCAGGTGTTCCAACAGAAATTCGGTCATTTTCGTGTACAGGTGCAGCCGGGTGGGGCCGCCGTAGATGCCGTGGTTGCGGTTGGGGTAGAAATAGGTGTCGAACTGCTTGTTGTTCATGATCAGGGCGTTGGCCATCTCGGCGGTGTGCTGGAAGTGAACGTTGTCGTCGCCCATTCCGTGTACGAGCAGCAGCTTTCCCTTCAGCCGGTCGGCGTAGTGGATGGGGCTGTTCTCGTCGTAGCCCTCCTTGTTCTCGGTATATGTGCGCATGTAGCGCTCGGTGTAGATGGTATCGTACCACTTCCAGTTGGTCACCGGGGCCACGGCGATGGCGGCGGCGAAGGTGTCATTGCCCTGCAGGATGGCGTGGAGGGCCATGAAGCCCCCGTAGCTCCAGCCGAAGATGCCGATGCGGTCGGCGTCGATGTAGTCCAGCGAACCGAGATATTTGGCTGCGCTGATCTGGTCTTCCGTCTCCTGCTTGCCTAGGGTCAGGTAGGTCTGCTTTTTGAGCTCCTCCCCCCGGGCGCCGGTACCGCGGTTGTCGACCACGGCCACCACGAAGCCCCTTTGCACGAGCATCTGGAACCAGGCCATATTCTGCCCCCGCCAGTTGTCGACCACCTGCTGGCTGCCGGGGCCGCCGTAGACGTGCATCAGCAGGGGGTATTCCTCCCCTTCGTTCATACCGGCCGGCTTGATCATATAGCCATTCAGTTCCGTGCCCGCTTCGGTGGTGAAGGTGAAGAACTCGGCGGGCTGGTAGCCGTATTCGTCTACCGTTGCGGCTAGTCCGGCGTTGTCGACGATCTCGCGTACCGCCTTGCCGGAATTGTCCATCACGGTCACCCGGGCGGGCTGGTTGATGGTCGAGTGGGTCAGCACGAAGTAGTCGTAAGTGTCCGAAAATTCGGCGGCGTTGTAGCCCCGTTCGGCGGCCAGGGGGCGGGGTCGGTCACGGCCGCGCAAACTCTTCGTGTACACCTCCCGCTGCATGGGGTCGCGGCCAGCGGCCTGAAAGTAGATGCGGCCGTCATGCACCCCGTAGAAGTCCGTGACGTCGAAGCGGTCGGAGGTGATCTGCTCGGCGCGGCCGCCCTGCATCCCGTAGCGGTACACCTGGTTGAAGCCGTCCTGCTCGCTGGTCCAGATGAAACCGTCTTCCAGAAAAGTCAGGTTGTCGTGTACGTCGACGTAGTACTTATTTTCTTCCTCCAGCAGGGTGCGGCGTTCGCC
Source organism: uncultured Lewinella sp. (assembly GCA_964554545.1). Lineage (GTDB taxonomy): Bacteria > Bacteroidota > Bacteroidia > Chitinophagales > Saprospiraceae > Neolewinella. The sequence goes on along the minus strand of CAZKPE010000107.1, from coordinate 6,106 downwards.
GCCGTCCAGGTCGAAGAGCAGCAGCTCCAGCCTGTTCTGGTGGCGGTTCATGCGCTGGGCGGTCAGCTCATTGGGGTCGAGCGTCCACTGCACGCGGGGCAGGTAGTGCCATTCGTCGTCGGCGTCCTTATTTACGGTCAGCAGGTCGACGGTGCGGTCGGCGGCCAGGCTGTAGCTGTGCAGGCTGACGGTGCTATTCTCCTCGCCGACCTTGGGGTACTTGAAGGTGTTGTACTCGGGGTACATGCCGTCGTGGAAGTCGGTGTAGGTGAACTCCGGCACGGCCTCCTCGTCGAATTTCAGGTAGGCCAGCCGCGATCCGTCGGCGTTCCAGTACAGCGCCTTGCTGAAGGCGAATTCCTCCTCGTAGACCCAGTCGCTGGCCCCGTTGATGATCTTGTTGGTTTCGCCGTCTTCGGTCACCCGGGTCAGCTTTCCGTCCGTCAGCTCGCGGATCCAGATGTCGTTATCCACCACGAAGGCCACCCGCTGCCCGCTGGGGTCCAGGGTCGCCAGCCGGTGCTTCTTGTCGGGGTAGACGGGGGTGAGGGTCTCGGCTTCCCGGTCGTAGACGTAGTAGTAGGACTGGGAGCTCCGCCGGAACAGGGCCTCGGT
>CAZKPE010000107.1:0-5391 GCA_964554545.1 uncultured Lewinella sp. | reverse complement strand
CCCGGTCGTAGACGTAGTAGTAGGACTGGGAGCTCCGCCGGAACAGGGCCTCGGTCTCGCTGCTGATGAGCACTTTCGATTCGTCGTCGCTCAGTTCGTAGTCGCTGATCCGCCCGCTGAAGCCCCCGTCGGTCGGCAGGGCCTCGCCGGAAAGGATGACGCCGCTGGGCTCGCCCGTGGTAATGTCGTAGGTCACGATGGCATTACGCTCCAGGCGACTGTAGGAGCGACCGTCGTTCAGGAAGTTGAAGCCGCTGACGTTATCGGGAATGAAGGTGTAGGTGGCCCAGATGTCCTCCAGACTGATGGATTTGCTCTGGGCGACCAGCAGGAGGGGGGCAAGGACAAGAAAAAGGATGCGCATAGATCGGGGATGTCAGACAAAGGTAACTGCCCGCCCCGCCGCCTAGTTGCCGTCTGGCGTAATTTGCCGTCATGCGTATGCCGGCTTCCGTTTTCCGTTGGGCCATTCGTCTGGGCTACGGCCTCGCGATCGGCCTGGCCGTCCTGGCAATGGGCTATGCAGTCGCCTATCTAGTATCCGATTACCGGGACCTTTACCGCTGGTACCGCCGCGGCGGACCCTTTTACGCGGACGGGTGGTGGCGGGTGTTCTTCTTCACGCCGACGGTGAAGGCGTGGGGGAACGCGTTTTGCGTTCTGGCGCTCGGCGGCGGCGGGTATGTGTTGCGTGCGCTCACTCGGTCTTGGCGTGGACTGAGGGGCAGGTCCTGGACGGGGGTGACCGTTTCCCTTCGACGGCGCGATTATGTCATGCTCGCGGGCATCCCGCTCGTTCAACTAGCCTGCTGGATCTACGGTACGGCGCTCGTCCCTCCGGCTTACGACGAGGTCTTTTCCGCCTTCCATATCGCGGGGCAGGGGCCGTGGCGGGCGCTGAGCTACTATATGCTGCCTAACAACCACGTACTCTTCAACGTCCTCAACGCGCTACTTTTCGGTTGGACGGGAGAACTCGTCTGGACGGGCCGCTTCATCTCCCTACTGGCCTGGTGGGGGCTGGGTCTGCTGCTGTACGGCTGGCTGCGGGCGGGGCGGGGGGAGAGGTGGGCGGGGACGCAGGTGCTGGTAATATTGGTAACATTACCGATCTGGGGATTCGCGATCCAGGCCAGGGGCTATCTCTTGCTACTGCTCTTCAGTTGGCTGGCCTTCGTGGGGGCGTGGACCTGGGTGACGGGGCGGGGGCGCCGGGGGCTGACGGTCTTTGCCGTCGCTTCGGTGCTGGCCTACGCTACGGTTCCGGTCTACCTTTACATCCATGCTTCCCTGTTGCTATGGGTCGTCTGGGAGCGACGGCGGGTCGGGTGGGACTTGCTCCGTTCCCAATTGCTGGCCGGTGTGGCGACCTTCCTGTTTTACCTACCCGGACTGACCTTTTCCGGGGCCGGGGCCTTGATCGATAACCGTTACGTGTCCGCTGGTGGCCGGGGCTTTTTGGACTTTGCGGGTGCTTTTTTACCGACCCTGCCGGACTATCCGAATTACGTCGGGCTCACGCTGGGCGAGTGGGTGCCCTGGTTGCTTCCCCTGCTGTTCCTGCTATCGGTTCTGACCTACCGCTGGTGGCCGTTGGCGGACCGTCGGCTGCTGCGGTTTTATGGGATATTGTTGATCACCACCACTGCCGTCGTACTGCTCATGCGGGCCGTTCCCTTTCACCGGAGTTTGCTTTTTCACTTCAGTTTTGCCCTGCTGCTGTTGCTGATACCCGTTTTGCGTACCCGGCTGCGGCCATTGGTTTGGGTACTGCCGCTAGTTTTATTCTTCACGGTACCCCGGCGGTTTTCCCTCCACCTGTACTACTACGATATCGTGCCGGTCTACCGGGCCTCGCTGGAGCTGATCGAGCGGATTCCGGAGGGGGCCACCATCCGCGCCTCCGACGAAGCCTTCTACCCGGCCTACCTGTTCCGTCAGCGGGGCGGTCAGCTGGTCGGCAACCACCGCCGGGCAACCTACTACCTGCGGGGGGCGGCCGACCCGGAGCCACCGGCGGGCTTCGTGGAGGTGGCGACGGCTCACGACGTTACCTTATATAGCCGGTCGGAGAATGGCTCCTTAAACCCGCGTTAAACCCATTTTGGATGAATATGCTCCGAATTCTACTTCTCGTCCTGCCGCTTTTTGGCGGAAACCAATTACTGTCCCAACCCTCGAACTTCGATTTGCGCGGTGGAATGGGCACCTACTTTGCCGGTACCCTGGATATGCGGGGACTGATGCTCGAAAATGAGCTCAACTACACCCTGGGCCCAAAACTGGCTACCAGCGTGCAAGTGGGTATCGGCAGGAGCAACTATGGCGTGGGGGAGATGTCGTCATTCGTACAGACCAACCTGACGTTGTTTCTTTCCACCTTCGGGAACTACCGGAGGAATGACTTTCGCCTGGGCGCGGGTGTAGGCTATCTTAACGTGAAAGACGTTTTTCTGTCCCGTCTTGAAACCCGAAACGGAGTAGTGGTGAATACCGAGTATACTTTCCGGCAGCGGAACGATGTTGGCGTTAATCTCGTCCTGGAAAACACCTACGCATTGTCGGAGCGCTTTTTACTCGGCGTGAAACTCTTCGGCCAGGGGTATGGGGGCGACGGAAATAGCGGGCTCCTGCTCAAATTCGGCGTTCGTCTGTAAGCAGGAGAGTACCTTGTACGGACTATGAGAATCTTACGCTTCCCGACTGTCCTCTTACTTCCCTCTCTGATTGCTTTTTCTACCTGCCTGGCCGGCCAGGATAATCCCCTCGAACGCATCATCCAGAGCCACCGCGACAGCTTCGCGCCCTGGGTGAATTACCCCGACAGCTTCGAGGTGCGGGTGATGTTCTCCCGTATCCAGCGGCGGGCGGACGGCTCCGTTTATCTGGATACCCACTACTGGGGGGCGGACAGTACCGAGTACTTCTACCCCGCCAGCACCGTCAAGATGCCGGTAGCGGCGCTCGCCCTCCAGAAACTGAATGAGCTGGGCGTACTGGGGATGGATGCGCACACACCGATGTTTCATGGACCTTTCATGCCCGAAACCTCCGCTACGGATGGGTCTTCCACCACGCTTGCCCAACCGGAAGGGGAGCCCTTTCCCAGTCTGGCCGTTTCTCGGGATACGAGTAGCCAGACGGGGCTTCCAACGGTTGGCCACTACATCCGAAAAGTCTTCCTGACCAGCGACAACGATGCCTACAACCGCCTCTTCGAGTGGCTCGGACCGACGTATATCAACAAATCATTGCGGGAGGCTGGAGTCAAAAATGCCCGAATTCAACACCGCGTCGGTTTGGGCCCATTCAATGACATCACCCACACCTACCTGAACCCCGTCCGCTTCATGGACGGCTACCGTGAACTCTACCAGATTGGTGAGCGCCGTGACGACTACTACGACCCGCTGCCGGCGGTAGGCGGGCAACAACGCGGAGTCGGGTTCATTCGCGGCGATACCCTGAATGAGGGCCCCTTCGACTTTCGCCGCAAGAACTACCTCAGCATTCGCAATCTCCACGATATCCTGGTCAAGATCGTCCTCCCCGAGGCTACGGATCAACCCTTCCAGCTGACTGAATCGGATTATGCCCTGATGCGCAACGCCATGTCGCAACTGCCCCGCGAAAGCGACTACCCCCGCTACAACAAGCCCGATAACTACGTCAAGTTCTGGATTTACGGCGACCAGCCGGAGGAGGCGCGTATTCCCGACAATGTCCGCATTTTCAATAAGGTCGGCTGGGCCTACGGCTACCTGACCGACGCGGCCTACATTACCGACGGGGAGGTGGAATTCATCCTGGTCGGTACGATTCACACCAATGCCAACCGCATTTTCAACGATGGGGAGTACGAATTCGAAGAAGTGGGTATGCCCTTCTTCGGTCGCCTCGGCCGCGCTATGCTGCGGGCGGAGCGGGAGGCGCTTCGCGACTGACCAGGGTGCCCACCTGCTCACCGAAGATGATCCGGCGCAGGTTGGCAGGCTCGTTGATGTCGAAGACGATGATGGGCAGATCGTTCTCGGCGCAGAGGGCGAAGGCGGCCTGGTCCATCACCCGCAGGTTCTGGTTCATCACTTCGCGGAAGGTGATATGGTCGTACTTCGTAGCCTCCGGATCCTTTTCGGGGTCGGCGGTGTATATCCCGTCCACCCGCGTGCCCTTCAGGATCACGTCGGCGTCGATTTCATTGGCCCGCAGGGCGGCGGCCGAGTCGGTGGTGAAGTAGGGGTTGCCCGTGCCGGCGCTGAAGATCACCACCCGCCCCTTCTCCAGGTGGCGCATGGCGCGACGGCGGATGTAGGGCTCGGCGATGGCCTTCATCTCGATGGCCGACACCAGTCGGGTGTAGATCCCCGCGGATTCCATGACGCTCTGTAAGGCCATCCCGTTGATGACCGTGGCCAGCATACCCATGTAGTCGCCCTGGGTACGCTCCACACCACTCTCGGCGGCCGATAATCCCCGGAAAATGTTGCCGCCTCCGATCACGACGGCCACTTCCACACCGATGTCGATCACTTCCTTGATCTGGCGGGCGTAGTACATCAGCATCTTGTGGTCGATGCCGTACTGCTTGTCGCCCATCAGGGTCTCTCCGGAGAGCTTGAGCATTACGCGGCGGTACTTGATGGCCATGGGGGAGGGGGTCAGGGGGTTAAGGGGGTCGGAGCGTAAAGGTAATACGGGGGTGGGCGGCGGGGCGCGGGTGCAAGCATTCGGAATAACTTTAAAGCTTCCGTTCCAGATCGGGCACCAATGACTCCTTCCAGTTCGCGAAGGATCCATCCAGTATCCGCCGGCGGGCTTCGCGGACGAGGGAGAGGTAGAAGGTCAGGTTGTGGAGGGTGGCGAGCTGTCCGGCCAGGAGCTCGTTGCAGCGCAGGAGATGACAGAGGTAGGCCTTGGAATGAACCTGTGAGGTCGGGGCCGCCTCGGGGTGGTCGTCGATGGGGGAGTGGTCGTTCTTCCAGCGGGCGTTGCGGATGTTCAGGATGCCCTGGCGGGTATAGAGCATACCGTGGCGGGCGTTGCGGCTGGGCAGTACGCAATCGAACATATCCACGCCGCGGCTGATGCATTCGAGCAGATTGGCGGGGGTGCCGACGCCCATGAGGTAGCGGGGTTTGCCGGCCGGCAGTATATCGCAGCAGAGTTGGGTGATGCGGTACATATCCGGGATGGGTTCGCCGACGCTGAGGCCGCCGATGGCGTTGCCCGGCTGGTCGCGGTCGGCGATGAACTCACAGGATTGCCGCCGCAGGTCGTCAAAGGTGCCCCCCTGTACAATCGGGAAGAGGGCCTGACCGTGGCCGTATTTCGGCTGGCTGTCCCGCATGTAGGCGACGCAACGGTCGAGCCAGCGGTGGGTGAGGGGCATAC
>CAZKPE010000106.1:7527-12773 GCA_964554545.1 uncultured Lewinella sp. | reverse complement strand
TGAGCGTATAGGTGTAGGGCGGGGACGCAGGTGCAGAGGAGGAGGGGGAAGAGTAGGAAAATTCGGGTCATTTGGGGGGGGTTAGAGGGGTTAGAGGGGTTAGACTGTCTAACCAGCGTAGCGTCTACCTCAGCGTAGCGTCTACCTCAGCTTAGCGTCTAACCCAACACAAAGTCCACACTAAATAATTTGATTGTACCACAAAGGCATGAATTACCTCAAGGGACAATCGGCCGAATAAAATGGTTCGCGGGACGCAAAATTGCCCAAGCCATGCCCCTTGCTTATATTGATGGCGGGAAACCCCCAAGCGGGCCCCATCGATCATGCTTCAACATCCTTCCCGTTCGGTGCTTATGGCGCAGCTAGTCGACCGCTTTGTCGGTGGCGAGGCGGAAGTGTTTGGAGAGCTTCACGCGCTGCTTTATCCCCGGCTAAGGGCCTTTGGACTGTCAATAGTACCGGATGGCGACCTCGTGGACGACCAAATACAGGAACTTTTCCTGTGGTTACTATCGCGACCCGCCCGCCTGCAAACGATCGAGCGGCTGGAGGTTTATCTTCTCGGTGCCCTACGTAATAACTTGCATCAGGCCCGGCGGAAGAGCAAACGGCGGCAGGAATGTGCGCTTCGTGCCATGGACACTGCCGCCCGCCCGCTACAGTCCTCACCCCTTGCCGATCGGATAGATCGGGAAACGGAACGGGAGAAACTCGATTTTCTGCGCCAACAGTTGCAGTCACTGCCGCCCCGCCGCCGCCAGGTCATTTTCTTGCGGTACATTGAAAATCACAGCTATTCGGAGATCGGGAGTATGCTAGGCATATCGCCCCAGATCGCCCGCAACTATGCTACCCGGGCCCTGGCCAGTATCCGAAGCTGCCGGGATGAGTTTGTGCGTATTTTCAAATAAAGCGCACACGACAAGGTTATGCCGCCCGGTGGCGCGTATCTACCAGTGAACCCCGCGGCGAATGTGGGACGCTATGGACCCGAATACGTACCGAGAATATAGCTGGCAGCAGTTTGTGGAAGATACCACCTTCCGCCGGTATGTAGCGGAGCCTACGCCCGCCCTGACTGAATTCTGGGAACGAGTGGCGCAACAGTATCCCCGTGCCCGGCCCCGGATGCAACAGGCCCGACTGTTTTTGCTGGCCCTGTCGGAGGAATACAGCAGGGAACAGCAGGCAACCTACCGAGAGCAACGAGCGGCGCTGAATCGCACTTTATCCGAGGCGGCCCACCGGGATATTCATCCGGTAAGAAAAACGGGCAGCAGGTGGCTTGCCCGACCCTGGGTCGTGGCCGCTACTGCGCTCCTTATCGTATCCGCTTTTATCGGAGGGTATTACTTTACTTCCTCCGGCCAGCCCCGCACCAGCGTCCACGCCACCGCTTTTGGTGAACAAAAGAGGCTATCCCTACCCGATGGAACGCTCGTTCAGCTCAATGCCGGCAGTGAACTGCGCTTTGCGGACAACTGGGAGGAAGCCGGGCGGCGTGAAGTCTGGCTCGTGGGGGAAGCTTACTTCACCGTAGCCCGGGGTCCTACCCCACGACAGCATAAGTTTCTGGTGCATACCGATGATCTGGACGTAACCGTGGTCGGTACCCAGTTCAACGTCAATACCGCCGGTAGCCAGGGCACGGAGGTGATCCTGGAGGAAGGCAAAGTGCTCCTTTCCTATGACGAAGGAGGACCCGGGCCGGACACGGTCCAGATGATGCCCGGGGAACGGGTGGTATATGACCGCCGTACCACGCTGCTGCTGCGCGAGGAAATCCGGCCTGACGAACAGGCCCCGACCAGTTGGAAAGACGGGCGTCTGGTTTTTGAGAATGTCACCCTACGGGATGCGGGCCGGCGCATCGAGCAGATTTACGGGCGCAAGCTGCGTTTCGTTCCCGAGGCACTCGGCGAGCGGTCCGTTTACCTGACCACTTCGGCGACCGACCTGGACGAGTTCAAACTTCTTCTGGAGGCACTGACTAACGATGAATTAGAGGTGGACATTCGTCCCCGTACCGTGACCGTCCGCACGCGCTAGGACGGCCGCGAACATAGATGCAGAACGGTAGGATATCGCTTCCCAGCGAACGGGAAACCGCTTGTCCCTACCCCAAACGGAAGGAATATGTATGCCAGTCGATCCGCGGTTTTATCTCTTTGCTGCCTGCTGCTAGCGGTCGCGCCCGCAGCGGGCCGGACCCAGCACCTAGACGGGCAACTTGCCCTGGAGCATCATTCCGGGCGTTCGTCCTTAGAACCGGCTCCTTCCCAGGGTAGTGAGCGTACGGCGCTGGAAGTTGCTATAAAGGCACTCGAACGTCGCGAACGGGTAGAAATCAACTATCTGCCCGCTGATCTACGCGACATTACGGTTACCCAGATGCCACGGGGGAATACGGTGCTGGAACGAATAAATAGTCTGCTGGACGGTACAGAGCTCAGCGGGCGCCAATTACGGGACGGGGCCTATCTGATCGTACGACGAGCCCCGCGACGCACAAGTCAGAAAACGGAGGCCCTCCCGCCCCGCACCGGGGGATATTCACCAGGCCGGCCGGGAGGTCTAGGACCAAGGCCAAGCTCATCCCGGCCCGACCGGATCTCTTTGGAAAGGCTAACCCTATCCCTGCCCGGTCAGGCCGTATTCACCGTTCGCGGCCTGGTCCAGGATGAGGAAGGTTTGCCCCTGATCGGAGCGACCGTCCGGGAGGTGGGCACCACCACCGGCGTAATTACGGACTTTGAGGGCCGCTACGAGATCAGTGTGACCGATGAAAACGCGAGTCTGCAATTCAGCTACACCGGCTACGTGACCCAAACGGTAGCGGTGAAGGGTAATCCGGACCTGGCCGTAACCCTGGAGGAGGATTACGCTCAGTTGGAAGAGGTCGTAGTAGTAGGCTATGGGGCCCAGCGCAAGCAGGACCTGACGGGGGCGGTCGCCGTAATTGACGAGGAGGCGCTGGAGAAGATGCCGGTATCCAGCATCAACCAAGCCTTGCAGGGCCGCAGCCCGGGCGTGCGGGTCACCCAGGCAAGCGGGGCACCGGGTGGGGCCATCAGTATCCGAATCCGGGGGGCCAGTTCCATCGCCGGAAGCAACGAACCCCTGTTTGTCGTGGATGGGGTGCCGCTGAACGGAGTGGATGCCAATGCCGGCGGCGGTGGGCGGCAGAATGCCGGAGTCAACCCCCTGGCCGCCATCAATCCGAGCGACATTGAGTCCATTCAAATATTGAAAGATGCTTCGGCGACGGCTATTTACGGTTCGCGGGCTTCCAACGGGGTGGTCCTGATCACCACCAAACGGGGTAAGGCGGGGCAGAACGTAGTAACCTTCGATGCCTTCGCGGGGGTCAGCGAGGTGATCCGCCGGGTAGACCTTATCGAGGGGGGGGACTTTGCCCGCTTTCGCAACGCCGCCCTGGAGGCCACCGGGGAGCCGCCCTTTTATACCGACGAGCAGATTGCCGAGCTGGAGCGTACGGGAGGAACGGATTGGCAGGACGAAATCTTCGATGGCGGCTCCGTGCAGAGCTACAACCTGGGCTTCTCCGGCGGCAACCAGCAGACGAAGTATGCCCTATCGTTCAACTACTTCAACGAAGATGGTACGATTCGGACCTCTGGCTTCGACCGCTACTCGGCACGGCTGAACCTGGACCAGGAACTGAGCGATAAGCTCTCCATCGGGGGTGGCTTCTTCGCCAGTCGGACCAACTACGACATCGTTCCTACGGATGGGGGCAACACCCAGCGATCGGGCATTATCTTCGATGCCCTCAATGCCGGACCGGCTACTCCGGTCTTTCAGGAGGACGGCTCCTATAACGAAGAAACGATTGAGGCGGGCGGCAATTTTAGCAATCCGGTCGCCGTGCTGGACCAGAGCGACGACAATATAGTGGCGACCCGCCTGCTCCTTAATACGTTTCTCAACTACGAAATTCTGGAAAATCTTTCCTTCCGGACTACCCTAGGCTACGACACCGATAGCCGGACGCGGGAAACCTACTTCGGCCAGTTATCACCGCCCAACTTCGGGGGCAACGTGGGGGGGCTGGCCCGTACCAACACCCGCAATGCCAGCCAGGTGCTGAATACCAACACGCTGAATTGGCGGCCTGCGTTAGGGACGAACAAAACGATGTTGCTCACGGTGGGCCACGAGCTGCAGTACAATGAGAACACGGGATACAATGCCGAAAACTCCGCTTTTCTCAACGACGTCATCGGCGTACCCGGCATTGGTTCGGGGACGAACGTGCCGAGCGTAGGAGCCTTTCGGGGTGAGCGAAGTCTGTTGAGCTTTTTCGGGCGGGCCGTCTTTAACCTGAACGAGAAGTACTTGGTAACGGCTACCGGCCGCTACGACGGATCGAGCGTGCTAAGTGAGGGAAACCGCTGGAACTTCTTCCCCTCCGTAGCCCTGGCCTACCGTTTGGGGCAGGAAGCATTCATGCAGCGCATGGATGGTATTGATGATTTCAAAATCCGGCTGGGGTACGGGGTGACCGGTAGCCAGAACATTCCGGGTGGGCGCTCGGTCAATAACGTCAGCGCCGGCGGGCTGACTACCTTCGGGGGTAGCAACCCGGTTGTTCAGCCCGAAGTTGCCCTGTCCCGGCTCGGCAACCCGACGCTGACCTGGGAGCGGACGGGACAATACAACGTCGGGTTGGACCTGTCTTTCTTCTCCGGCCGGTTGCGCTTTACGGGAGATTACTATGAAAAACAGACGGACGATCTGCTGATCAACGTTTTTCCCCCGGCCTCCTTCGGGGTGAACCAGCCCTCGCTGGCCAACCTGGGGCGGGTCGATAATTACGGGGCCGAGTTCAGTCTGGGTGGTGACCCCTTCGTCGGGAAGTTTGCCTGGCGTATCGAGGGGAACCTGGGTTTCAACCGCAACGAAGTGATCGATATCGGAGAGCGGGACCAGATTGTTAACACGCTGAGTACGGCGGGGGGGCGCCCCCTCCAAACCTTCATCCTGCCCGGCGAGCCCCTCGGCATCTTTTTCGGCTACCAAACGGACGGCATCTTCCGGACTGAGGCGGAGGCCGAAAATCACGCGGATCAGAGTTTGTTTTACCGCAACGGGGTGGGGGATAAGCGCTACGTCGACCAGAACGGAGATGGGGTCATCAATACTGACGATCGGGTAGTATTGGGGAGTCCCATTCCGGACTTCACTTTCGGCATCTATAACGAGTTTTCCTATGCGGACTT
>CAZKPE010000106.1:0-7427 GCA_964554545.1 uncultured Lewinella sp. | reverse complement strand
GTCCCATTCCGGACTTCACTTTCGGCATCTATAACGAGTTTTCCTATGCGGACTTCACACTGAGTATGTTTTTTCAGGGAGTACAGGGTGGGTCCATTTTTAACTGGATGAATCTACAGTTGATTAATCCCGGAGCGAACAACAGCATCTACCAAGTCACCTACGATGAAGCCTTCGGACCCAACAACCCGGGGGGCAGTCTGCCGAGCTTTAATGACGGTGCTTCCGGGGCGGATTTCGACGATTATCTACTGGAGGATGCAAGTTACTTCCGTCTGCAGAACGTAAACCTGGCCTACAATTTGCCGGCCGGTTCCATCGAATGGTTGCGTAACGCGCAGGTGTATATCAGTGCTCAAAATGTATTTACCATTACCGATTACCGGGGCTATGATCCTGACGTGAACTCCTACGGATCGAACAACAGCATCCAGGGGGTTGACGGGGGTGCCTATCCAACATCCAAAACGTATACCCTGGGCCTCAAAGTGAGTTTGTAAATAAAGCGATCATGAAACATTCCCTATCCATTCTTTTGCTGGTCTTTATCATGTACTCGTGCCAGGACTTTCTGGAAGAAGAACGGTTCGGCCAGCTTGACGTGACCACCGCCTTCGACGACAACGGGTCGGAGGCCGCCGTCAATGCCGCCTATGGCGAGTTGCGTGCCAATAATCTGTTTGGGCAGCGCTGGATGTTCGTCCAGGAGCTGCCCTCCCCGAACGTAACGACCCGGCGAAGTGGGGGCAACGTACGGGCCGAACTAGACAACTACACCTACAACAATACCAACGGTTATCTCAATGATATCTACGGGCAGTCGTACGTGGTTATCGGCCGTACGAACTTCGTCATCGACGCGGTGGGCTCTTCTGATCTGGTATCCGATGAGATGCGGCAGCGGGTAATTGCCGAGGCTCAGTTTATCCGCGGATTGGTGTATTTCGGACTGGTGGCCAGCTTCGGCGGGGTACCCCTGCAACTCACCTCACCGGAAAACTACCAGGCTACCCTGGATGCCGACCTGCCGGTGCGGGCTACGGCCGCCGAGGTATACGCCCAGGTGATCAGTGATTTAGAAGCCGCCGCGGCCGTACTGCCCGGTGTGGACGAATACGCCGCCGACGACGTGGGGCGGGCTACCCGGGGAGCGGCCCGTGCCCTGCTGGCTAAGGTCTACGCCCAGCGAGCGGCAACCCCCGGCCTGGGTGGAGCATCCGATTTACAGGAAGCACTGCGCTATGCCCGCCTGGTCGTTGAAGATGAACCCTACGATCTCGTGGAAGACTACGCCCACCTCTGGGGGTTGGACTCGGAGAACTTTGAAAATAACGAAGAAATCATCTTCGACATTCAGGCCGTGGGCGATCAGATTGGATTGGGCTACGGACTGACGGCACATATTGCCCCCCGGCGTTCCGGGCTGGGACCCGCGCAGTGGACGAATTTTCATGCCGAAATTCCCTTTTACCTAAGCTACGAAGTGGGGGACTATCGACGGGAGGTCACCTTTATTCCCTCATTCACGGAAGGGAATGGGACCGAGGTGAGTGTATTCGACTGTAACCTGAATCAAGTTCAAGGCATTCCCTTTCGAAAGTACGTAGACGCCGATGCCATTAATACGGCCAACGGGGGGAACAACATCGTAATCATTCGATTGGCGGACATCTTACTGCTGCTAGCCGAACTAGAAAACGAGATCAACGATGGCCCTACCGATGCCGCCATCGAAGCCGTCAACCGGGTACGCCGCCGTGCATTCCGCAACGACAGCCTCGTGGCCGATTATACTGTCGCGGATTTCGACTACACCTCCTTTCGGGAATATCTCTACGCCGAACGGAGCCGGGAACTGGTCATGGAGGGGCACGGGGTAATGGACGGAAGACGATTTTTTGACATCTTTTCCGCTACGGTTGAAGCGCACTCCACCTTCGGGGATACGACGGCCATCGGATGCCCCATCGGTAATGTTATTCCCGATGTAGTGATTGATGTGGAACCCCGCCACCGTATCTTTCCCATCCCCCAGGCCGTAATCGATAACAACCCGGAAATCACCCAGAATGAGGGATGGTAGCCCCTGAGAAATTCGCATGACTGATTACCGCTGCATTGTTCGCACTGCCGTTGTGGGTGCCTTTGTTGTGCTGGTAAATTGTGGAGGGGATATGGATGACCGGGGGGCAAGCCTGTCCCGACGATATTGTCAATCCTGTCACTTGTATCCCGAACCAGCGCAACTGCCAACCCGCATCTGGCGGAAGGCGGTATTACCTAAAATGGGTGCCCTGTTCGGCCATTACGGGAAGTTGGGCCGGGCGTATTACGTAGAGAGCGGGGCGGGAACCGAGGAACTATTCCCAACCGAAACCACTATGAGTGAGGCGGACTGGGCAGCCATTCAGTCCTACTATCTGGGCCATTCGCCCAATCAGTTGAATACCGCCGGCGTCTACACGGTGCTCTCTCCGACCGATACCCTGGATTGGTTTCATCCCGAAGACCTACTCCCTCCGCAACCGCACTTCGTCACCCTATTGGCAGCCGAAGAGGGCGGGGGGGTATGGGTAGGAGCGACCGGCCCGGGGCGGCATCCCCTCCGGTTGTTGGATGGGTCCGGTCGTGTTCGTTCGCATTTTCTGCTTCCCTCGGCACCGGCCGCTTACCTACGGCGTTGGGAGAAACGGTACGTGGCCTGCCTGGGAAAGTATACTCCGACGGACGTAGGCGGCGGGGCCATCCTTCGATTGCCAGTCGATGAGGCTGTTCCGGACGGCTATCCTTACCTCGTCCGAAACCTGCGTCGGCCAACGGCTTTCGCTTTCACGGCGGGGAATGAACTACTGACTGCCGAGTTTGGCAATTTGCGTGGCAGTTTGTCTTTATGGGCTGACTCGACGGCACCCCCCCAAGTCCTGGCCCCCACCCCAGGCTGGCAACAAGTAGAACTAGTGGACTGGAACGGAAATGGTCGCGAGGACATTCTGGCCCTGGCCGGACAGGGGGATGAGCGGCTAGACGTTTTCCTGCTCCAGCAAGATGGCAGCTACATCCGGCAAAACCTCCTTAGGTGGCCCCCATCCTATGGCACGGTTGCCTTTATCCGGGTCGATCTGGATGGTGACGGGGCGCAAGATATCGTGACCGTACACGGGGATAATGCGGATTATGAGCCTATCGTCAAGCCATACCACGGGCTACGACTTTACCGGCGGGGCGCGGACAATGCTCTCTCCCTGCAACGGCATATCCCGCTTCCCGGCGCCTATGCCTGCGCGGCGGCCGACTTCGATGGCGATGGGGATATGGACTTAGCCGCTATTGCTCACTTTGCGGATTACCAGCAGCGCGAACCGCTGACTTTCGTCTTGTTACAACAAACGCAGCCATTCGCTTTCCGGCCCCGGACGGCAAGTTACCAGCACCGGGGGAGGTGGATGACTTTGGAGGCTACCGACATCGACCGGGATGGCGACATGGATATCGCACTCGGTTCATTCACCGCCTTTCCCATACGACCCGATCCACGGGGATGGCAGGAGTACTGGCGCAAGGAAGGCACGCCGGTACTCTTGCTGAGAAACCGAGGGCGGAATTAGGTTGCTACCGGTTCGGCTGCGGAGTAGTGCGCAAATACGGCCGGATCTCCTTATGTCCCTTCGGGAATTTGTCGGGAATATCCTCCGTCTTGATGCTTGGGCTGACGACGACGTCTTCTCCATCCTTCCAGTCTACGGGGGTGGCTACGCTGTAGTTGTCGGTGAGCTGGAGGCTGTCGAGGACGCGGAGGATTTCCTGGAAGTTGCGGCCCGTGGCGGGGGGGTAGGTCAGGGTGAGGCGGATCTTTCGCTTCGGGTCGATGATGAAGACGGAGCGGACGGTGAATTTCTCGTCGGCTTCGGGGTGGATCATATCGTAGGCTTCGGCGATCTTGCGGTCGGCGTCGGCGATGATGGGAAAGTTCATCGTGCAATTCTGGGTGTCTTCGATGTCCTTGACCCAGCCTATGTGGCTTTCGAGATCGTCGACGCTGAGCGCGATGACCTTGGCGTTGCGCTGCTCGAAGTCCTCCTTCAGGGCGGCGGTGCGACCGAGCTCGGTGGTGCAGACGGGGGTGTAGTCGCTGGGGTGGCTGTAGAGCACGACCCAGTGGTCACCGGCCCAGTCGTAGAAATTGATGTCGCCCTCGGTGGTCTGGGCATCGAAGTTAGGGGCGGTTTCGCCTAGGCGGAGGGGCATGGGATAGATTTTTGTTGCGTAAAGTAGGAAAACGCGGAAGGGTCTGACTGGTTGGCTTGCGGCATCGGATGTTCCTATCCACTTGTTTCTACCCGCCCCGGCCGACGGACCAAACTCCGCTCGCGCTACGTAAGGCCCGGCGGACGGGGCTAGGCGTAAAAGTCCGTTACCCCGCTCGTTGCGATGTCGCGTGCATCCACGACGGCGGGTAAGGGCTCGATTTGTCCCCGGTTCAAGATTGCACCTGCGGGCCGCGCCCCCCTGATTAAAAACCGCAAAATGACCTTAGTGACTTCCGGAGTACCCAAATGATGACCGGCCCCCTCGGGGGAATAGAGCAGAGATCCGGGCCAGTGGCTATGGTTGCGCTGAGCGTGGCGATAGGCCGTAGTGGCATCCCGGGGATCGTGGACGAGTAGGGTGGGAATATCGGTCAGTTCGGCGGCGGGGATAGTGACGTCGAATTCGTCCAACCGCCGACCCGTACGCTGCTCGATGTGAAAGACAAGCGCGCGGAAGGTCCGGTCGGAAAATCCCATAAAGTCGGCGAAGCCCACGAACAGCCAGCGAACTTCGGAAACGATCGCCAGCAGGCAGATACGCACGGGGCGCTCCGTGGGAGGAAGCCGGCGCAGGGATTCGACCAGGCAACTGCCGCCGAAACTGTGGGCCAGGACGAGGTCGATGCCACCGAACGACCGCATCAGCTCCGTCATGATTTCCGCCATGGTGGGGTAGTCAAGTACTCGCGGTCCGGTCGCGTGCCCGTGCCCAGGCGGATCGAAGGCGACGACCCGGTAACCCGCCTCGACCAGCGCGGGCACGTAATGCCGCCAGCGACCGGCATTGTAGCCCCAGCCGTAGGCGCAGAAGGCGATCGGCCCGTCGGTAGGGCCCCAGGCGTAAACCGGTACCTCCCATTCTAAGATACGTCGGTCGAGGCGATCGGCGCGGTCCACAAAGCGCTGCTCTTTCTCCCGGATACGGGGCGGCGGCGGGGTGGCGAACAGGCGGAAAGCCAGCCGGCCGGCCAGTTTCGGACTGAACCTAGTCAAGGTATTGATGCCGGTAGCGAGCGTGCGGTAGGCGAGGCGTTTGGGGGTCATACGGTGGGGAATACGGGTAGGGAAAGATTCGTGATGGCGCGGTCGACGAAGCGGTGGAGGTGCTCCGCATCGCCATGAATCTTATAGACGACCACGCTGCCCTCATAGTCGGCAAAGAGGCGGTACGCCCGCTCCCGGGCCTCGGCGGGAGGGAAGCGGGGCAGAAGGGCGGCCTCCACAGCGGCGATCCATTCGGTATGGAAGTGGCCGAGCTGGTCGGCGAAGCGATCGTCCGCCCCGGTTTCGAGAATGGTATTGGCGAAGAAGCAGCCGCGGCGGTCGATCTGGCAGAGTTCCGCGTGGCGTTCCAGGAAGCGGCGGAGGCGGTCGGGTAGGGGGGCATCGGTCGTCAGTTCGCTCAGTACCCGCCGGTCGTAGTAGTCGCGAGCGAAGACGATGACGGCCCGCATCAGTCCTTCCTTACTGCCGAAGTGATGCAGCAGGCCCGCCTTGCCAATACCGGTCGCCGTAGCGATGAGTTGCAGGGAAGTATCGTGGTAGCCATGGCGATGGAAGAGGCGCCAGGCCTTGCGGAGAATTTCTTCTTTGGAGGTTTTGATCTTGGGCATATACCGACCGGTTGGTTGGTAAAGATAGTCAAAGACATCCGATGTCGGCCGCCTCGGGTGTATAATTTTCGTATTATCGTCCCGCCATCCAATACCCAGCTTGCACTTTCCGTTCGTATAACCTTCGTGCATGCGCTTCACTTCCTGTCGATTTCTTCTTCCCTTACTTCTCGTCACGGTCGGCCTGACCGGTCAGGAGCTTCCCTACGCGCTGGATGCGAAGCGGGAGGTTGCCCTGTTCGCGGCCGGGCTGGGAAGTAGCCTGGCGGGCCGGCAACTGGAAGAGCGGGTGATTCCCTTTACCGATGCCGAGCTTCGCGGTCAGCGACGGCAGCGGGTCTGGTCGATCGACCGCCGGGCGACCTACAATGAGAGTAAGCAGGCTTTCGCGACCTCGAATGATTTACTGCGGGCGGCCGTTTTGCTCCCTACCGCCGTGATGAGTAGTCGCCGCTGCCGCCGTCGGGGTCTGGTGGTGGCCACTATGCTCGCCCAGACGATGCTGCTCAACGATGGGCTGACGCGACTCACCAAAGTGGGATTTCAGCGGGCCCGACCGCTGACCTTCAATCATGAGTACGACGAGGGGGCCAAATTCAAGCAGGACGCGCGGCTATCCTTCGTCTCCGGCCATACCTCGAATACGGCGGCGCTGAGCTTCTTCACCGCCAAGGTGCTGCACGATGTGTACCCCGATAGCCCGCTACGACCATATTTCTGGGCGGGAGCGGCCATCGTTCCCCTTGCTACCGGATACGCCCGCTACCGGGCCGGGAAGCATTTTCCGACCGACATCGCGGCGGGCTACGCATTAGGGGCTGCTTTGGGAATTTTGGTCCCGCAGTGGCATAAATCGGATGGAGAGACGGGCTGGCAAGTCGGATTGAGCGACCATGGCTTCGGCCTCTGCTACCGCTGGTGATGGAAAACTACCTTGACGTCAACGGCGCCCACTGGAACGAGCGCACCGCCGCCCACCTCAATAGCGCCTTCTACGACGTAGCGGGCTGGCTAGCGGGGAAGGACAGTCTGCAGGAGATCAAACGGGAACTGCTTCCCCCCGATCTCAGCGGACTCAAGGTCCTACACCTGCAGTGCCACTTCGGGCAGGAAACCCTCAGTCTGGCCCGCCGGGGGGCGAAGGTTACGGGGGTGGACCTGAGCGATGCCGCCGTCACGGCCGCCCGCGAACTGGCTGAACCGGGCGGGTATCGAGGCGCGCTTCATCAACTGCGATGTCTATAGTTTGGCCGACCACTTGGCGGAAACCTTCGACCTGATCTTCACCAGCTACGGGACCATCGGCTGGCTACCCGATCTGGATCGCTGGGCGGGCGTAGTGGAACGGTTCCTGAAGCCGGGGGGCACCTTCCTCTTCGTCGAATTTCACCCGGTGGCCTAGCCCTGGAATGACGACACCCCCGGTAGCGAGGCTACCGGGGGCGGTCGGGTGGGGTGGAGGATACCGGAGTCGAACCGGTGACCTCTTGCATGCCATGCAAGCGCT
>CAZKPE010000105.1:0-12813 GCA_964554545.1 uncultured Lewinella sp. | reverse complement strand
CCCAGTTGATCCCATACGGCCAGCGTCTCGATCTGCTGCTGTTCAGGATATGACACTCGTAACCAGTGCGTAGCGGGATTGGGAAACACCCCGAGGGAAATGGCGCGGGGGGATCGGTTTATCCCGGTGATCGGGGCGTCAAGCCGGAACAGTTGAACGGCCGATTCGCGAGCGGGGCGGGCCAGGAAGTAAAGATGGTCGTCCACCAGCAGGTACTGGCCGGGGTCGGAACTGCCGGGGCCGGGGTTGATGTCCGCCACCCGGCTTACGGATTCGCTGCCGTCCAGCGTCATTCGGTACACCTCGCTGCCTGCGGCACCGGTAGCCGTGAACCAAAGGTGGTCTTCCGAGGCGTAGAACGAATGGGGAGCGCCGGATCGGGAGCCGTCGTTCAAATCCGCAACCCGGCGCGTACCATCGGTAGTTCCGTCGGTGCGCCAGAGCTCCATGCCGCTGCTTCCGTCGTCGGCGGCGAAGTACAGACGCTCCCCTGCCCGTACGCCGGTGTTGAGGGGGCCA
The DNA here is from genome assembly GCA_964554545.1 of uncultured Lewinella sp. Classification (GTDB taxonomy): domain Bacteria; phylum Bacteroidota; class Bacteroidia; order Chitinophagales; family Saprospiraceae; genus Neolewinella. Next base: position 12,294 of record CAZKPE010000105.1, on the reverse strand, counting down.
CGGCCGGGTCCGGGGTTGATATCGAGAAGTAGCTCGATGCTGCCGGCTGTGGGGTCAGCGACGTAGAACTCATTCCCGACTGTGGGGCTAAAGGGGAAGAAGAGCAGACGTGCGCCAAGCTGTCGGACATCCGTATTCAGTCCGGGGTATACGCCTTCCGGAAATAGTAACTCCGTGCGGCTCTGCCCGTCGGCTGACTGGTAGATCAGTTGGGGAGCTTCGTTAAAGGGATAGAGAAGGAGGTAGTAGCCTTCTTCGTTCACACTGATCAATTCGCTTTCCTCGGGTCGGAGAAGGGTGTATAGCGCCCGCCCCAGATCATCGAGCACCAGCAGGGAATCGCCATCACCCGTATAGGGGGTCTTTACGGCCGTGAATCCTCCAAAAAGCAAAAGCTCGAAATCGGAAAATGACGGCAGGGGGAGGTAGGTGACCTCGGCGGACCTCCCCTCGATATGGAGGGCAAGGACTGCCAGGGAGTCGAAGTAGTTTTCTACGAACAAGCCATGCTGAAAACTCAGGCTGCTCGTGGCCGAAGTAAGGGTATCCCCGCTTCCGGCCAACGTGAGCGGAACGAAGCGCCCTTCCTGAATGACGTAATAATAGCTTTGCCCGCTATCCGTGTCGTAGCTCGTAAACACCGGAACGCCGGAAACCAGGCCCCGGAGCGAGGGCCGGCGATCGGGGTGGTTTTCGGGAGCGGCGATCGGGACGACCGTATCCCGTTCCCCGTCGTAGCGGCTATACCGATGGTTGGTCGCCCGCCCGGCAAGCAGGATGGACCCATCCGCGGAGGTGCCGAATAACTCATCCGGGCCACCCACCCAGCTATTGTTCGCCTCGGTCAGTCGTTCCGGAAGCTCCGCCCCGACCGGCCAGACGAAGGGTCGCCGCCAGGAACTTGTACGACCATCGCCGAGCCGTTTCCCGAGGTAGACCAGGTCATCACCCCGCAAGGCGGAACCGCCGGCAAAAATCTCGGACAGGTAGTAATAATTATCAATGGCGGTTACCACCCCCGTAGAGGGCCGGTAGCGGAGGATATCGCTCTCGAATGCAAAGGCGATCGCATAGATGGCGTCCGCTCCGATTTGCAGATCGAAGCCATCTATTACATGCTGGTCGGGGAGGCTGAAGAGAAAAGTATCCCTGGCGGTGGCCGGATCGTAGCTCATCACCCCGCTTTCGGTGGAAGAGGCGGCGCCATAGTATAGTTTTCCCCGGTGGGCGTACAGTCCGACGAGGGCCGCCGTTTGGGTACTGCCTGCCAGCCGTTCGAGAATCTTTGGCTGATCCTGCGCAACCCGCCGAAGGGTATAGCCACTTCGCCCGTTCGTTAGGTGGACGTAGAGGGAACCGTCCAGTACCACAAGCGAGGAGATGGCGCGGCTGAAGGGCTGTCGTTCTCCCGGAAAGATGTCGTCGGCAAATCGCTCCATTTTCCCTTCCGTTCCGGAAACGTGAATCAGGGATGGGGCAACCGGTGCCCCCTCGGCCGGGGCGGCCAGCAGGTAAAAGCCGCCGGCGAAGGCGACGGCGGGGATATTCCGGTTGCGAACGGCTTCCAGTAGGTCGTGGTTTCCGCCATTTTCCTGCACTACGCGGACCGTACCGTCCGGGCGGTACAGTTCGAGTTGAATGCCCGCTGACCCATCCGCCCGGTTGCCGCCAATCAGCAGCGCATCCTGCCCGGCGACCAGAAAATTATCCGCGGTACGGACCTTCCCGGAGGTGGTGCCGATGAGGTCGGCGACCTTCTCCGCGGTCCCCGCCGTGCCATCCGTTCGCCAGAGTTCGGTGGTAAATCGGGGGGCCGCCTCTCCCGATCGTCCGCCTAATCGCTTACCGGTGACCAGGAAATAGTAGTTCCCCCGGAAAGGCACCAGGGCCGACAGGGGGTCCTGAGCGAGGGTGGTCACCCGCCCCACCGATTCCCCCTCGATGCGAAATAGCTCATAGCCCGTATTGTCGCTGTAGTAAGTAGCGAACAGTTTGCCGTCAATCACCTGAAAAGTACCCCGTGGACGATGGGCCGCTATACGATCACCGATCGCGGGGGTGTCGGTATCCGTCAGGGGTTTGAGTACCTGATTCAGGCTATCGAAAATGGCAAAGCGGTAGGGGTAGGTGCCGTCGGTGAATCTGCCCGCGGCGTAGATCCGCCCTTCGAATACCGTCAGTTGGGAAACCGGATTATTGTAGGATTCACTGCTGTTGAAATCCGTCAATTGTACGGCCTGCTGAGCCAGTGCAAGCGATGTAAAAGCGAATAGGAGCGCTATACTCCAGCTCAATCTGGTCCATTTCATACTAACCGGGCTTATGCCCGTAAATATCCGAAGTATAGATTGCACCTGCGCGCCGCCGCCCTACTACGGTGCGGATTAGCGCACAAATACCTTTCCCTGCGCGATGGAGAAGTATGCGCAAATTCCTCAACTACCTCACCATTCTGGTCGCCACCGTGCTGATCCTGCTGGCACTGGCTTCGTTGATCCACGACGTAGTATACTGGTACGCCAAGGTATTGGATTTCCCCCGCATCCAGTACCTCATCGCAGCCGTGATCTGTCTGCTGCTGTTTGCCGTGCTGAACCGGCGGTGGAGAGGGGCGGACATGGCACTGACGCTAGGTCTGTTAGCCACGACCGGTATCCAGGCGGCCTTCATCCTGCCCTACCTCGTGGGTACGCCGGTCGTGCCCGCGGCGGCTGAAACCGACGTTGCGGCCGATCGCCGCGTCAGTGTGCTGATCGCCAACGTGCTCCTCGATAACCGGGAGACGCAGCCCTTCATCGACCTGGTGCGGAGTGCCGATCCGGATATGGTGCTGACGATGGAGGTAGATGACTACTGGGTCGAGCGACTTGCCGTCCTGGAAGCGGACTACCCCCACCAGATGAAGTACCCGGCCGACAATGGCTACGGAATGGCCCTGTATTCCCGCTACCCACTGAGCGGGGGGGAAACCGCTTTTTTGCAAACCGATAGCGTCCCCTCCTTCCACACCGAGGTAGCCCTTCCGGCGGCCCGCTTCGTGTTCCACGGCGTGCACCCCCTGGCCCCGGTTCCGAGTCAGCACTTCCCCGACGGTGCGGGCAAGAGGGAGGTAGCACTGATCAAGGTGGCGGATAAAGTGGACACCTACCAACTCCCCTCCATCGTGGCGGGCGACTTCAACGATGTCTCCTGGTCCAATACCTCGCGGCTGTTCGGCGAGCAGACCGACCTGCGGAACGTGCGCCTGGGGCGGGGGCTCTACAACTCCTTCGACGCCCGGTCCTTTATCATGCGCTGGCCGCTGGATCACTATTTTGTCAGTGAAGAGTTCGAACTGCTGGAGCTGAAGCGGCTGCCGAAGTTCGGCTCGGATCACTTTGCCATCTTTGCACGGTTTACTTTACCCCCCCGGTAGCGCCGGGTCCCTTTCACCGATACGACCGACCATGAGGTACTGCCTTCTTCTCCCGCCGTTCATTTTCCTGACCGCCCTGCTGCCGGCACAAGCCCCCATTCCCGAGGTGGAGACGCTACTGGAGCGCATGACCGTCGCCGAAAAGATCGGCCAGCTCAACCTGCTCACCCCCGGCGGCGGCGTCGCGACGGGCTCGGTGGTCAGCGGTAACGTGGAGGAGAAGATCCGCAACGGGCAGGTCGGTGGATTATTCGGGCTGACTGGCCCCCAGCGCATCCGGACGGCCCAGGACTTCGCGATCAACGAGTCGCGACTGGGCATCCCCTTGCTGATCGGAGCCGACGTCATCCACGGGTACAAGACGATTTTTCCCATCCCGCTCGGACTGGCCAGCAGCTGGGACACCACCCTGATCCGGCGCACGGCCGAGATTGCCGCCAAGGAGTCTACCGCCGACGGCATCAACTGGAACTTCTCGCCCATGGTCGACATCGCCCGCGACCCCCGCTGGGGACGGATCGCGGAGGGGGCCGGTGAAGACCCCTACCTGGGTTCGGCCGTCGCCCGGGCCATGGTGCGGGGCTACCAGGGGGCCGACCTCACCGCCGACTCCACCATGCTGGCCACCGTGAAGCACCTGGGACTGTACGGGGCCGCCGAGGGGGGGCGCGACTACGGCACGGTCGACATGAGCCGGCTCAAGATGTACAATCAGTATTTCCCGCCCTACCAGGCCGCCATCGACGAGAACGTGGCCAGCGTGATGACCTCCTTCAACGACATCGAGGGGGTGCCGGCCTCGGGCAACGAATGGTTGCTGACCGACCTGCTGCGGGGGCAGTGGGGCTTCGACGGCTTCGTCGTGTCGGATTACACCTCGATCAACGAGATGATCGCCCACGGGCTCGGTGACCTGCAGGCCGTATCGGCCCGGGCCCTGCGCGCCGGACTGGATATGGACATGGTGGGCGAGGGCTTCCTGAATACCCTGCCGACTAGTCTGGAAGCCGGCGACGTGACGGAAGAACAGATCACCCAGGCCGCCCGCCGCATCCTGGAGGCGAAGTACAAACTCGGGCTGTTCGACGTTCCCTACCGCTACCTCGATACTCTGCGCCCCGCCCGCGATATCCTGAACGCGGACAACCGCGCCACCGCCCGGGAAGCCGCCGCGAAGAGTAGCGTACTACTGAAGAACGAGGGGAACCTCCTCCCCCTCCGCCCCGGTCAACGGGTGGCCCTGATCGGTCCCCTGGCCGATAGCCGCAACAATATGCTCGGTACCTGGGCCCCGACGGGGGAACTGGATAAGGCGATTACGATCCGTGAAGGCTTCGACCGGGTGGTGCCCGAGGTGCCCCTTACCTACGCGAAGGGTGCCAACATTACCGACGACACCACCCTGGCGAAGAACGCCAACGTCTTCGGCCCCCGGGTCGTTATCGACGAGCGGGATCCGGAAGCGATGCTGGAGGAAGCCCTGGCCGTTGCCCGGGAAGCCGAGGTGGTGGTCGCCGTAGTCGGGGAGGCCAGTGAGTTCAGCGGGGAGGCGGGCAGCCGGACGGACATTACCATTCCGGAAGCCCAGAAAAAACTGATCCGCGCCCTGGCGGAAACCGGCAAACCCCTCGTGCTCGTGCTCATGAGCGGCCGCCCCCTGGTCATTGAGGAAGAGCTCGGTCTGCCCGCCAGCATCCTGCAGGTCTGGCACCCGGGGGTGGAGGCTGGCCCGGGCATCGTCGACGTGCTGTACGGCAACTATAATCCGGCCGGTCACCTCACCGCCAGCTGGCCGCGTAGCGTGGGGCAGATCCCCGTCTACCACAGTATGAAGCGCACCGGCCGGCCGGCCCCGAACCGGGGAGCCCCCTTCCAGAAGTTCGTCAGTAACTACCTCGACCAGCCCAACACCCCGCTACTGCCCTTCGGCCACGGACTGAGCTACACCACCTTCACCTACGCCGACCCCCGGATTGAATCGGAGGTGGTCCAGCCCGGTGAGTCGGTGCGGGTCAGCATCGAGGTCACTAACTCCGGCGACCGGGCCGGGGAGGATGTCGTGCAGCTTTACCTCCATGACCGGGTCCGCAGCATCACGCCCCCCGACAAGACGCTGAAGGGCTTTCAGAAAATCAGCCTGGAGCCCGGCGAAAGCCGACGGGTGGAGTTCACCCTCCGGCCCGACGACCTGAAGTTTTACAACGCCGATCTGGACTTCGTAGCCGAGCCGGGGGAATTCGAGGTCTTTTTGGGGGAGGATGCGGAGGACGAGCGGTTTCGGGTGGGGTTTGAGTTGGTGGAGAACTAAGCTGGCATCCCCGGCAACCCCCACCCCTCCCGGTAATCGTGCTTGATGTACTCCCGGGCCGCTTCCAGCGCGTCTAGCTCAATGCGTTCGGTATTCCAGGTCGGGATACCATTCACCATAGCGAAGCCATCCGTGACGGTCACCTTCATCATCTCCCCCGAGCTGATGTTCGTGAAGGCCATGTTCTCCCCGTCCCACTGCAGCCGCTTATGCAGCCCCTTCAGGCGTACGGCCAGCACGCCCAGCAGCACCATCTCGTTGAAGGGGCCTGCGTAACCGAAGTGAGCTGAGGGCTGCACCCGGCTTTCGGGGGATTCCTTACAGGCCCGGAGCCAGTCCTGCTCGTGGGGGCCGTCGCTATAGTCGACCGAACCCGGCACGCGGCGCAGGTAGGGCTCTACCTCGGGAACGCGACCGGAAAGCAGGCGCGGATTGAAGCCCCCGGCATCGCTGATGAGCGTATCCTTGGTGCCGACGAACATACAGCCCCCCAGTCCGTCCCGAATAAGCGGAGTGCCCTCCTCCAGCCCTTCCGGCCGGTCGGGCAGGAAGCCCCCGTCGTACCAGTGTACCTGCACGGCGGGCATCCCGACCTTATCCAGGGCGGGGCGGGCGGCGAAGTCGAAGCGGACTTTCTCGGCCTGGGGCGCACTTTCGGTGTTGGCGGTAGTGGAGCTGCCGGAGATGGCTTCGGGGTACTTGAGTTTGAGGGCGCGGTAGACGGGGTCCATGATGTGGCAGGCCATATCCCCGAAGGCCCCGGTGCCGAAATCCCAGAAGCCCCGCCAGTTCCAGGGGGTATAAATTTCGTGATAGGGCCGCATGGGGGCCGGACCGATGAAGAGGTCCCAGTCGAAGTTATCGGGTATGGCCATGCGCTGGTCGGGCCGCTCCAGTCCCTGGGGCCAGATGGGCCGGTCGGTCCAGGTATGGGCCTCGGTGACCTCGCCGATCTCCCCGTTCCAGATCCACTCACAGAGCTCGCGCACGCCGTCGCCGGAGTTACCCTGGTTGCCCATTTGGGTGGCTACGGGGTATTCGGCGGCCAGTTTGGTGAGTAGTCGCGATTCGTAGATGCTGTGCGTCAGGGGTTTTTGGCAGTACACGTGCTTACCCAGCGTCATCGCGGTGGCGGCCGGGCCGGCGTGGGTATGGTCGGCCGTGGCGATCACGACGGCATCGATCTCGTCCCCCATCTCCTCGTACATCCGGCGCCAGTCGTAGTACTTTTTCGCCTTCGGGAAGGCCGCGAAGGCCCGCTGGCTGTAGTTCCAGTCAATGTCGCAGAGTCCGATAATGTTTTCGCTCTGCATGGCCTGCAGGTTCTGAAGCCCCTTGCCCCCCACGCCGACGCCGACGATATTGAGTTTATCGCTGGGGGCGGTGTAGCCCAGTCCGCTGATTACGGTGCTCGGCACGATGGTGAAGCCGAGGGCGGCCGTGCCCGCCGATTTGAGGAAGTTTCTGCGGTTACTGCTCATGGTAGTTATTTTTTAGGGGCGTAGCTGACGAAGGCGAAGCGCTTGCCGTCCGGCGACCAGGAGGGTACGTTCAGGGAGCCCTGCCCGCCGGTAAATTCGTGGAGGGTACGGATGTCACCCGTTTGTATATCGTAAAGGCGCAGCGCTACTTCCTTCATCGCCGGGTGGTCGCTGCCCTGGTCCTGTAGGTAAGTGATGAAAACGAAGTGCCGCCCGTCGGGAGAGGGGTGGGCGAACCAATTGGAGTAGGCATCGTCGGTCAGCTGCTCCTTTCCGCTGCCGTCGGGCCGCATCCGCCAGATCTCCATACTGCCCGACTGAACGGAGTTGTAGTAAATGTAGGCCCCGTCCGGGCTATACTCCGGCCCGTCGTCCAGCCCCGCCGAGTGGGTCAGTTGCCGCTCGCGCCCGCCCGCCGTGGGGATGGCGAAGATGTTGAACTGCCCGTCGCGCAGGGCGGTGTATACCAGGGTGTCCCCCCCGGGCGACCAGCCGTGCCAGAAGGAGGGGATGCTGTCGGTCACCCGCCGGGGCTCGCCCCCGTCGGCCGGCACGGTAAAGATGCAGGAGGTAAGCCAGCCATCAGGACCGCCCTCCAGGTTGTTACTGAAGGCCAGGATGCTGCCGTCGAATGAAAAGCCGTGGTCGTTGTTGCAGCGCCCGGCCGAGCCGGTGTCGAACTTCTCCTTTTTCCCCTCCATGGAAACGGTATAGAGGCTACCGGCCTGGTTGATGAGGAAGTAGCTGCCGTCCGGGCTCCAGTTCGGGGCCTCGAAGTGTCGGTCCTCCCGTATGATTTGCGTGCGCCGGCCGGTTTCGAGGTCGTATACTTCCAGGGTGGAGATCACGTCGGTTTGGCTACGGGCGGTGAGGGAAAGCAGGAAGGCCGGGGCCAGGGCAAGGACGTGCAGTAGGTTCATTCAGATCTCACGGATTTTGATATTCCGGTACGCCACCCGCCCGGCATTCTGCAGTCCGATATGGCCAGAAGTCGCTACGCCGTAGTCGTCCACCCCGGCCCACTTCCCGGCGGCCTTGCGCTGCTGCCAGTCGTCGCTGCCCAACTCGTAGTCGACCACCTTTTTCCCATTCAGCCAGTGCTCCACGTAGGGGTGATCGACGACGATGCGGGTGGTATTCCACTGCCCCGGGGCCTTCAGCTCGGCGCCTTCGGGGGCGTGCATGGCGTAGTTGCCGGCCGTGCGCTGGTTGGGTTCCAGGGGGCTGGCCCAGCCCTCATCGTCCATTACCTGATACTCGGGTGCCGATTCGTAGATAGGCTTCGCGGGGTCTTGCTGTACGTCGTAGAAGATACCGGAACTCTGCCCGGGTTCCACCTTCCATTCCAGTTCCAGTTCATAATCGGCATACCGCTGGCGGGTGATGAGGTCCTGGTTGGCGTCCCAGCCGGCTCCGGAGGCGTACAGTTCGCCGTTGCGCACTTCCCAGCCGGTGAGGGGGTCGCCGCTGTACATCTGCCACTGGCTCAGGTCGTCGTCGAGCAGGTCGGTCGGCTCCGGTTCGTCGGTGCAGCCGAGTAAGAGCAGGAATAGGAGATAGGGGAGGAAATGTTGGATTGACATAGCGGGTAGACGTACGGTAGGAAGTACGGTGCAGGCTCAAGTATACAAAAAATAGGATCGCCATTTGGTGATATTTCAGCAATTTCAATTGGGCGGGGACGCGGGCGCAAGCCCTGGAACAGGTCCGAACATCAAACCGTACGAACCGGTATACAGTGAGCGCAAATTTCTCTACTACCTCACCATCCTCATCGCCACCGGGCTCATCCTGCCCACGCTGGTCTCGTGGGTCCACGACGTAGGGTATCGCTGTCGCAAGGTGCTCGATTTCCCCCCTATACAGTATCTATAGTTTAACCGCCCCAGATTGGTGATTTTTGACTTGCCCTGTTTGCGCCTTGCTGCGTTGAAACTTAGGTCTGGGACCCTACACCCAGACCATGTAGCCGACACTACGGTGTCGCCTGCGTTTTTCGACTTGCCAGCCACAAAAAATGACGTTGCTAAAATTTCACATCTCCCGGGTGTTTAACCTATAATCGCGGCCGGAATCAGCGTCCTCATCGCCAACGTGCTCATCTACAACCGGGAGACCGGGCCCTTCATCGAGCCGGTCCAATACCACCCGCTTGTTCGGGGAGGAGACCGAGGTGCGGCTGGGGCGGCGGGGCGCGGGTGCCGTGTTTAATCCGTACGCCGAATGTCCGCGAGTACACCAAGTATATTCACCTTAACATTCAGTGACCAGACCCAGTTCCACACTTGGAGGTCATTTTCGTCGTGGATGGGAGTGAGGTCCTTCTGGAGCTTGCCTTCGATGATCAGGAGCTGATTAAAGGTTGCCCCAACGCCAATGTTATATCCCAGGCTCCAGTCCCTGAACTTCCCGTACTGCGTGAAAGGGCGGCTGGTGTTTATGGGAAAAACATCGCTTCCCATCTCGTAACTCAGCAGGCGATTCACGTTCGCCCCCACGAACACCGAGGGAATGACCAACATGTCCTTCACCAGATTATACTTCACGTTCGATTCTACGGTGAGGTAGCGGAAGCGGTTGCCGTACGTGCCTTCCCGGTACGATTCGGGAATACCGATGAAGGCCGTCTGGATGGTCTCGCGGTAGCCCTTCGTCTGGTAAGTGCCCCCCATTGCCAGGGTGAGTCTGCGGTTCCGGTAGTCCTTCTCAGCAAAAATACCGAAGCCATCGGCCGGTAGGTAATTCCACTGAAATTTCCCGTTCTGCGGGCTACTGGGGTTGTAATTGATCTGAGCGGCGAAGTTGCGGGTGTAGCTTGCGCCGATGCGCCAGTTGGCATCACGCGTTTGGGTGTAGCCTACTCGTGGAAGACTGGCGAGTACCAGTAGAAGGAAGAGGGGTGGCAAGTATGTTTTCACAGCGGGGGTCAGGATGTTTATTTAATTGATCAGATAGGGCGATGAGGAGAGACGTTGCCCCATTCAGCCTCATTTATTCGTATAGCATTCAGGCGAACCGATCTTTTGTCAGTGATAGCTCCCGGTAGGTAGAAAGGGTATCCAGGCCGATCACGCCATCGCGGGGGTTTATGGGGTGGCGGAGCGCGAATGCCAGCATGAGTCATTTCACCAAGAACGAAACGTGTTTAATGTACCTCCGATCAAACGTATAGCTAATATGTACCCGGCCATCCCCCGCCTGGATGATGGCCGGATAGCTGTACTCCCCCTCGGCGTGGCGCTCCAGGTCGAGGAGGGGGTGCCAGGCCTCCCCGTCAGGGGAGTACGATAGGTCCAGCACGTTGCGGCCGTTCCACCAGTCGCGGCCCGGGGTAAGGGGGTTATTGACCAGCAGGTAGCCACCGGACGCCAAGGCCACCGCATCCACGCCGGAGTTGGAATTGACGATCGTGGTGGTGTCGAGGGGGGACCAGCTATCGCCCCCGTCCGTTGACCAGCTCTCCGCCAGCTTGCCGTGCTTGCTGCGGCAGAGGATTTGTACCGTATCGATACCGTGCCGTAGCAGGGTGGGTTGAATGGCCTCTAACCGGGCCGGATTGGGGACGGGGATGCGTTCCCAGGTTCCGGTCGCTTCGGTGTAGCGTTCCAGGTGGACGCGCCAGGTATTGTCGAGCGGGTCTTCCGTGCTGCTGCCGCAGAGGATGATGCCCTCTTCCAGCTCGATCGGTTTGTTGCGCACCGGCCCCAGGATGCCATCGGGCAGGTAGGTGGCCGTGCTCCAGCTCTGCCCGTCGTCCGGGGAGGTGCGGAGGGCCCCGAACCATTCCCGGGGGTTCTTACCCACTTTGTAAAACAGGTAAAGCTCCCCACGGCGGCTCCGGTAGAGGACGGGATTCCAGCAGGGCAGGGTGTCCCCTTTGGTTACCAGTGGGTCGATCACGCGGCGGGGCGGAGACCAGGTACCATTCGTATGCTCGCTGAGGTAAATACCCACGTCCTTTCCCCCCTCCCGGCTCCCCCCGAACCAGGCGGCCAGCAGCCGGCCGGGACGTACCTCCTCGATGGTGGAGGCGTGGCAACTGGCGGTCACCGGCTCGGTGAAGATGAACTGGCTGTCCCGGTCGGTCACGGTTGGGAGTTGCGCGTGAAGGCTTCCGCCCAGGCTCGTTACCAGTAGCCAGCCCAGTATTTCAATTCGTGACATGCTACGCATCTTTTAATATCCCAATTTACATCGCACCCGCGCGCCGCCGCCCCAGGCAACTTCCCCCGACCCCCAGCGGTTACCCCCCATATGGCAGAATGGAACGTAGGACAGAAGCAGTCCGGACTAAAACAGGAAACGGAATACGCCGTCGTAGTGGGGGCGGTACTGCGCGGGCAGACCGAAGAACAGGTGACCGAGTACCTGGACGAGCTGGAGTTTCTGGCGGAGACCGCGGGCGCCAAGACGGTGAAGCGCTTCGTGCAAAAGCTCGACCATCCGGACAACAAGACCTTCGTCGGCAGCGGCAAGGCGGAGGAGATCGCCGACTACGTGCGCGACCACGAGGACGTCTCGATGGTGATCTTCGACGACGACCTCAGCGGCAAACAGGTGAGCATCCTGGAGGAAAAGATGAAGGTGAAGATCATCGATCGCTCCACCCTTATTCTGGACATTTTCGCCCGCCGCGCCCAGACGGCCCAGGCCAAGACCCAGGTGGAGCTGGCCCAGATGCAGTACCTGCTGCCCCGGCTGCGCGGCCTCTGGACCCACCTCGAACGGCAGCGCGGGGGTATCGGGATGCGCGGCCCCGGTGAGACCGAGATCGAGACCGACCGCCGGATCGTGCGCGACAAGATCAGCAAGCTCAAAAAGGACCTCGAGAAGATCGATAAGCAGGCCGAGACCCGCCGTAAGGGCCGCGACACCATGGTGCGGGTGGCGCTGGTGGGCTACACGAACGTGGGCAAGTCGACCCTGATGAACCTGCTGACGAAGAGCGACGTCTTCGCCGAGGATAAGCTCTTCGCCACCCTGGACACCACCGTGCGCAAGGTGGCCTACGAGGGCGTCCCTTTCCTGCTTACCGATACGGTCGGCTTCATCCGCAAGCTGCCCCACCACCTGATCGAGTCCTTCCGCTC
>CAZKPE010000104.1:0-12878 GCA_964554545.1 uncultured Lewinella sp. | reverse complement strand
TGGCCGGCCAGCAGATCATCGGGGTGGCTGTCGTCGGTACAGAACATCAACTGGTGGGGGAACTCGTCGATCAGCTCCTCCAGGGCGCGGTAGTTGCGGGCGGCACTGCCCTCGCGGATGAGGATCTTCATACCGGCGGCCAATTTATCGCGGGCCTCGGCGGCGGTGGTGCACTCGTGGTCGGTACCGATGCCGGCGGCGGCGTAGGCGGCGGCTTCCTGACCGGTCAGGCCGGGGGCGTGGCCGTCGATGACTTTACCCACCTCTTTAGCAGCGGCGATCTTGGCCATCACTTCCGGGTCCTTATTCAGTACACCGGGGAAGTTCATTACCTCACTGAGGTAGTGGATGTCGGGGCGGGCGAGCAGTTCGGTGACGGCTTTGCTGTCCAGGATTGCACCCGCGGTCTCCGCCCCCGTTGCCGGCACGCAGCTCGGAGCGCCGAAGTGGATCTTGAGGGGAGTGTGGCGGGCGTTGTCGAGCATATAGTCGATCCCCTCCCGCCCCATTACGTTGGCGATCTCGTGGGGGTCGCTCACCGTGGAGACCGTGCCGTGAACGGCGGCCAGTTTGGCGAATTCGACCGGCAGCAGCATGCTGGATTCGATGTGGACGTGGGCGTCGACGAAGCCCGGCAGGATGTACCAGCCCCGTTTGTCCCGCTCCGGGTCGCGCTGGATGGCGGCGATGCGGCCGTCCCCACCGATGGTCATCACCACACCGTAGACCGAGCGGGCGTCGATGTCGACCAAGCGGCCCTTTATTTCCTGCATGTAGCTGCCTTTTTCACCCGAACGGCTGCGACCGGGCGGGGTTGCAAACCCGCCGGGAAAAGACGGGTTAGGCTACACAGGAATGGACCGACTCAAGGAAATTCAGCTGCTGCAATTCAATGGTTTCGACCTGACGGTCTACGAGCTACTGCTCATTATCCTGGCTACCCTGATTTTGCTGGGGATCAACTACCTGATGCTGAACCGCATCCTGCCCTGGTACTACGGCAGCGAGACGGTGAGCGCGAAGAATCGGGTGCGGGTACGGGCCGTGGTACGCTTTACGCTGATCAGCGCGCTGGTGGTGGCCATCTTGCGCATCCTGGACATCGACATCACCTTCGTCGATGAGGCGATTCAGCCCCCGGCTACGGACGACGGACCGCCAGTATACCTGACCGTCCGCATCTCTACCCTGGTCAAGGCGCTGCTGGCCTTCATCGTCGCCAACGTACTCGACATTCTGGTCGAGGAACTGCTCGTACAGCGCTACCACCGGGCCCACCTGCGGGACACGCCCTCGGAGCAGACGGCCATCGACGAGGCCGAGGCCAATCAGCGCTTCCGGGCGGTCCGGCCGCTGATGTACACCCTGGCATTGCTTTTCGTACTCCAGGATACGGGGCTGGGGCAGTACGTCATTTACCCGTTTAACCTGCCCATACCAGAAGACGGTATCACCGTAACGGTGGGCAATATCGTGCTGGCCGTCGCCATTTTCCTCTTCCTGCGCATCCTGCTCATGACGGTGACCAACCTCATCCTCGGCACCTACTACCGCCGCTCGAAGGTCGATGCCGGCAGTCAGTACGCCATCAACCGGCTCATCACCTACTTCGTCTACGTCATCGGGGTGCTGCTGGTGCTGCAGGCGGCGGGCTTCAATTTGTTTGCCCTCTGGACGGGGGCGGCGGCCCTGCTGGTCGGTATCGGCATCGGGCTGCAGCAAACCTTCAATGACCTCATCTGCGGCATCATCATCCTCTTCGAGCGGGGGGTAATGGTGGGCGACGTGGTCGAGATTTCCGATCACCAGGTCGGGACGGTCCGTAAGATCGGTGCCCGTACGGCCACCATCGAAACGCGGGACGACATCATCATTTTCGTACCCAACTCCAAACTCATCGGCGAGAACGTCATCAACTGGAGCCACGTCGAGCGTAAAGCCCGCTTTCACGTTGGGGTGGGGGTAGCCTACGGCAGCGACACGAAATTGGTGAAGGAGATCCTGCAGGGGGTGGTAGAAGATCACGCCCGTATCCTCAAAACCCCAAAACCGATCGTGCGCTTCCTCGATTTTGGCAATTCTTCCCTGGACTTCGAGGTCCTCTTCTGGTCCCGCGATTTCCTGCGTATCGAGGATGTGAAGAGTGACGTCCGCTTTGCCATCGACCAGGCCTTCCGTCAGAAGGGGGTCGAAATTCCCTTCCCCCAGCGGGATTTGTGGATACGCGGCGGGCAGGGGCTGGAGCGGGCGTTGCGTTTGGGCGCGGACGCAGGTGCAAAGATGGATCGGGAGCCGTCGGATGGTTCAGAACCGTCCGACGACTGACGGCTAACCCGAACCCCGTAAGTCTCTTCTCCGCGTAACTCTGCGTGAACTCCGCTGAACGCTGCGGGCTTTACCCCAACGTATGCAACTCAACCACAAAACCTACGGCGAGGGCTTCCCTTTCCTCATCCTCCACGGCCTGTTCGGCAATCTGGACAACTGGCAGACCCTGGCCCGCCGGTGGGCGGATCGCTACCGGGTCATCCTGGTCGACCTGCGCAACCACGGCCGCAGCCCCCACGCCGACGCGATGACCTACCCCCTGATGGCCGAAGACGTAGCCACCTTCCTGGAAGCCCAGGGGATCGATCGCTGCTACCTCCTCGGGCACAGCATGGGCGGGAAGGTCGCCATGCAGGCCGCTCTTTCCTACCCCGGGCTGGTGGAGAAGCTGGTCGTCGTCGATATGGCACCCCGACAATACCGGCGTGGTCACGACGATGTTTTCGCCGCCCTGAAGGCACTGAACCCGGCCGACATCCAGGATCGCCGCCATGCCGATGAGCTCATGCAGCCCCACATGTCCGACCCCGGCGTGCGCATGTTTCTCCTCAAAAACCTGGCGCGCGACGACCGGGCCGGCTTTCGCTGGCGCATGAACCTGGAGGTGCTCGATCGCGACTACGCCAACCTCATCGCCCCCGTCGGCACCGCCGGTCAGACCTACGCCGGCCCCGCCCTCTTCGTGCGGGGGGAAAAGAGTGGCTACGTGAGAGATGAGGATTTGGAAGGGATCAAACGCCTATTCCCCGCCGCTAAGCTGGTGACGGTTGAGGGGGCGGGACACTGGGTGCATGCCGAGCGGCCGGACGAGTTGGAGGGGGTAGTGCGGGACTTTTTTGGTGAATAGTTGCTCGTTGTAAAATGCCCCGACCGGGGGAGCTTCCGTAACTTCGCCAGCCATGTCGTTCCGCTACGCCTTTCAGTTAGCCATCCTCCTCTGCACCTGCGTCCCCGCCCTAAGCCACGCACAGAGCAGCCACCGTGCCCTGCGGGAAGGAGACAAGGCCTACCGCGCCGGCAACTACACCGAGGCCGAACGGCAATACGGTACCGCCATCGAACGCGAAAACAGCGCCCAGGGAAACTACAACCTCGGCAACGCCCTCTACGAAAGCGGGGAATACGAGGAGGCCGCCAAACGCTACGAGGAGGCCGCCGGACTAGCCGATGACCCCACCGTACGCAGCCAGGCCTACCGGAACCTGGGCGACAGCTACTACCGACAGGAGGACTACGCCAAGGCCGTGGAAGCGTATAAAAACAGCCTGCGTCTGACCCCCGACGACCGGGAGACGAAGTACAACCTGACCAAGGCCATCCGCCAGCAACAGCAGCAGGACCAACAACAGCAACAACAGGAAGGCCAGGACAATCAGCAGCAACAAGAGCAGGACGGCGAGCAGCAACAACAACAACAGCAACAGCAAGACGGGGAGGGTGGCCAGGACGGGCAGCAGCAGCAAAACCAGGAACAACAGGACGGCGAAGAACAGGAGGGCGAGCAGCCCCAGACCCCCGGCCAGCCCAACGCCGACCGCGGCCAACCCCAGATGAGCCGCGAGGAAGCCGAACGCCAGCTCGGCATCGCCGCCGAAGAGGAAAAACGCACCCTGAGCCGGCTGCGGCAGGCCAATCGCGAGGGCTGCACCGGAAGAAAGGACTGGTGATGCCGCGGCTCGTGTACGTCGTAACGCTTCTGCTTCTTGCCGGATCGGTCGGGCTGGCCCAGCAGCACCAGGATATCACCTTCGCTGCTGGCCTGAGCAAGGAGCGGATGCTACTCAACAGCACCGTGACCTACACCCTTACGCTGCGCAACGCCCAGGGCGAAAACCTGGAACCGCCGGCCTTCCGGGATTTCGAGGTCTTGCAGGGGCCCAACCGCTCCATCGGCACCACCATTCTGAACGGCGTGGCGACCAGCCAGATGACCTTCAGCTGGATGCTGCAACCCAAACGGACCGGCACCCTGACCGTAGAGCCCGCCACCGTACGGGCTGCCGGCCGTACCTACCGGGCCAACAGCGAAAGCGTAGTGGTACTGGAGCAGGACGACGACCAGCTCACCGCCGCCCCCGAGAACTTCCTGCGGGTGGAGGTGAGTACCAACCGCGCGTACGTCGGCCAGCAGATCATCCTGGACCTGAACCTCTACGCCTCGGTCAACCCCATCAGCCGCAATATGGTGCGGGAGCCCGACCTGGACGGCTTCTTCGCGCGCCCCCGCCGACGCTTCGATGCCGCCCCCGCCAACCTGATCGAGAATGGGCGGGAGTACCAGCGGCGAACCCTGGCCAGCATCGCTCTCTTTCCCCTCAAGAGCGGCCGGCTGCGGATCGACCCCTACCGGATGGTGATCGGGGCGGTACGGATGCGGACCAACAGTAGCTTCTCGCGGCGGTACACCGAGCAGATACCCGTAAACTCCGACACGGTCTACATCGAAGTGGAGGAACTGCCCCGACCCCGGCCGGAGGACTTCAGCGGAGGGGTGGGTACCTACCGAATGGACGTTCAGCTGGACCGGACCGAACTGACCACCGACGACGCCCTGAAGCTACGGCTGCAAATCACCGGCCAGGGAGACATCCAGCGGCTAGAGGCTCCAGTACCGGTGGACGAGGCGAACTGGAATATCTACGATCCGCGGGTCGTGCAGGAAGAATTTCTCGACAGCCCGTCCGGGATGTTCGGGCGCAAGACCTTCGAGTACCAGCTGGTCCCGAAGCGGGGCGGGGAGTTCACCATTAGTCCCACCCTGACCTACTTCAACACCGACAGCGGAACCTACGTCAGTCTGAGCCCCCGAACCTACGATGCCGCCGTGACCGGAGGGACCGGGCAGCAGACCTACACCATCGATACCACAGCTACACCACCCGCAGACGTACTGGCCCTACGCCCCGCGCGGCCGATCCGCCTCGGGCGGGACTACCGGGCAAACCCAGCGGAGGGGCCGCTCTTTTGGGTCCTGTTGGTGCTGCCGTTCCTTCTCGGTGCCGCGGTGGTCGCCGGCGTGAGTTATCGCCGCCGCCTCAACGACCGTGACCCGGCGGTGGTGCGGCGGGAGCGGGCCGGAAAGGTAGCCGCCGCCCGGCTGCAGGAGGCGCGTACCCACCTGGAAAAGACGGAGCCCCGGGCATTTTATGACGCCGTGGAGGGGGCGGTACTGAGCTACCTGCGTGACCGCTTCTCGCTCGGGGCCGCCGACCTCAACCGACGTAACATCGGGGAGGTGCTGCGAAATGCCGGGGCGGATACCGGGCTGACCGACCGCTACGACCGCTTACTGGCGCGCTGCGAGATGGCGCTCTACGCCGGCCAGGACAGTGCCGCCGACCTGGGGGAAACCTACGCGACGGCCGTAGACCTGATTACGGAGACGGAGCGGCAAGTCAGCTAGTATGGTCGCCCTATTCCGTACAAATCAGTCCTTCGTCAATCTGCTGTTGTTCGGCTATGCCCTTATCCTGCAGCTACCGGTGTTTTTACTGGATTATCCGGTTGCCGAACCCTCCGTGGCCAGCTACTACGGTAGGGCACTTACTGAATGGGTGGGCCGATCTCCGCTGCTGAGTACCCTGCTGCCGCCGCTACTGGCCGCCACGGCCGGGGTAGTCGCCAACTGGATCGCCCGTCGCCATCGCCTGAGCCGCTCGGTGACCCAGCTGCCCGGAATGGCCCTCGTGGTACTGTGGGCACTTTCCCCGGCTTTCCGGACCTTCCATCCCCACCAACTGAACTTTGTACTGATCCTGTTGCTGCTGGCGTCGCTGGCCCGGACGTACCAGCGAAAGAGTGAGGAAGTGAGCCGCTTCAACGCGGGGCTCTGGTTGGCCGCGGCCTCCCTGCTGGTGCCTTCTTGTCTGCTACTCTTTCCCCTGGCCATCGTCGGTATCGGCATCTACCGGACGGCCAATCTGCGCAGCATCTTTCAACTGGTCGGGGGGATGGGGGTAGTGTACTTCCTGGCCGGGGCCAACGCCTTTTGGTGGGGGGAATGGGAGTCTTTCTGGTACGGGCTCGTGGCTGGTTTCGGCGGTGGCCGGTTTGTAGCGGGCACCCCTTTCGCCACGATCGGGACGGCCCTGCTCGTTTTACCCCTCCTTACCGTCCTCTTCGGAAGTCGCCGCAGCCGGGCGTTGCTCAGTATTGAGGGCGCGAAGAACGTCCTGTTCTTTTTTTGGTTACTCCTATTCACCCTATCGGTCGCCCTGCTTACGCCCCTCACTACGCTGGGGGATGCCCAAGTGGTCGTGCCGCCCCTCGGCTTACTGTGGGGACTCTGGCTGAGCCGGCTACCGGTGGCGCAGGCGGAGTTCGTACACTTACTTTGTTTCACCGCCGCAACCGTACTCGCCGTGCTGCACGGCATGAATACCGCATACTGACTGGAATAAACCTTGCCCTATGGCTGGATTACTGACTGAGTTTCAAAAATTTGCCGTTAAGGGGAACATGATCGACCTGGCGGTCGGGGTGGTGATCGGCGCCGCCTTCAATAAGATCGTCGATGTACTCGTCAAGCAAATCATCACGCCCCCCCTGGGCTACCTGACGGCGGGTATCGAAATGGCGAACCTCGAGTGGGTACTCGCCGAGCCCACGCTGGATGAGGCCGGGGAGGTGATCGAGCCGGGTGTGGTCATCGGCTACGGCCTGTTTCTGGAAGCCATGATCGATTTCCTAATCATTGCGATCGTCCTCTTCATCGTGATCCGCCTCATCAATTCCCTCCGCGAACAGGCCGAGGACACCGAGAACAAAACCGTTCCCACCCCCAAAGACATTCAGTTGCTGAGCGATATCAGGGACGAAATGCGGAAATTAAACGGTTCCGCTCCGAAGCCCCCAGCACCCACGACGCCCCCAGCCTGATACCAGCCAGAGAGGGATTTCCGGTAGTCACTAACCGAACGAACTTGTCGGAGGAAACAAGGAAACGGAAGCGCCCCGGGCTCGCGTACAGATGTAGCCCGACGTTGGTCCGAATATCGGTCCGGTAGTTGACACTTCCCCCGAGCTGCAACCAGCGACTCAGCGCATAGCGGGCACTCAGCGCATAGACGGGCAGTGTGCGCCCGTTGCGGTCCTCCAGTACGAGCAGTGCTCCGGCGGTCAGGTTCTGCGTCAGGTCGTACTCCCCACCCAGGTGGAAGGAGGGGGCCATGTCGGTACGGTAGGCCGCTGCGTTCTCAGTAGGCTCGAAGGTGGCGCGCAGGGTATCTACCGCCGTCTGTAGGGATACGGTGTCCCGCAGCAAATCGGTGAGGATGTCCAGTCCCGTAAACCGGTCGCTTCCCTGAAACGAAAGCGTGGTAATGCCCTCCCGCCAGTCAATACCCGCTCCCAGGTCGGTAGCCGAGGCGTTCAGCCGCAGCCGGTCTAGATCGATAGCGACGCCAACGTCGGCCGCCAGACCGGTGTTCGAGCCGAACAGGTCTCCCGGGCGCATCTGGTTGGGACTGTACGTAAAGTCTACCTCATCGAGGCCCCGGTAGCCGATCGCGTTCACGGTTTGCAGGGTGTAATCCTGGTCGAGCGTCAGACTGTAGTTTTCCGCTCCGGTGGTCAGTTCCAGGCGGCCACCGGCTACGCTTTGAATGTTTGAGGCCCCGGCCAGGTACTTCAGGCGGCCGGCCACGGCAATCCGGTCGCTGAGTGCGTAGCTCGCGCTTACCCCGACTTCCTGCCAGCTGGTCAGGGTTCCCCGGGGGGCGATGCTTACGGTTTGTCCGATATAAGCGGCATTGCCGAGCGCGAGCAGGTCCACGAGTTCCTTCGGGTATTCCCCCTCCCCCTGGGTGCGCAGGCGATGGTAGGCACTGAAGACCCACGATTTCCAGCGGTAGGCCCCACCCAGCGTTTCGATGGAGAAGACGTTCTGCACCTCATTATTTTCCCGGGCCAGCGCCGACCAGTTCGCCAGGTCCAGGAGGCGTTCCCCGTTGCGCTGGGTGAACAGGTCGCTGTAGTCCAGGTGCTGGAGGCGGAAGTCGTTCGCCAATCCCGGTAGACCAACGGTCAGTTCGCCGGGCAGGAAGTGCAGCATGGCCGGGTTGTGGTGGGTGGATTGCCAGCTTCCCGCCAGGATCGGAGCGGTCAGGTTTTGGGCGCGTATGCTGTTCTGGGGTAGGGGCCCCAGAATCAGCATGGTGCAAAACAGGCCGGTAGTGCTGGCCAGAGCTAGGGATAGCTTGCTTCTGATCATAACTTATCCACCAATAGTCGTGCGCCAATGCGGATGCGTACCTCATCCATATCCAGCACCCGTACGGTTTGCCCGCCTCCCCCGGTGGTGGCGAAGGTCACGTTCAGAATCAGGTGGCGGGCCCGGCGTAATTGGTCCACCTGCGCAGCGTCGTATGCGATATCGTTGGTTTGCCGACTGGGCGCGGCCGATGTGCCGGCCCGCAGTACCAGTAACTCACCAGCGGTGAGGTCAAGCAGATCGGTTCCAAGGGAGTCTACGAAGGTACCCGTCAAGGACAAGTCGAGAGGTAGACCGTTATCCGTTGTGATCCGGAAAGCGACGGCGGTGACGTCCGGGTATTCCTCCCCCAAGTTGATGGGAAAGCTATCGCGAACCCCGAAGCCACTGGCCGACCCCTCCAGCGGGAGGTCGAGGTAGAGCGTGGCATTGTAGGTACTGGTATCGGTGATGAAACCGGTAATGGAGGCATCCCCCTCCGGATTGATCAGTGCGCTGATGCGGTAGTTCAGGGCCACGGGGCGGGACTGGAGCAGCTCCCGCAAATTGGAATTCTCTCCGTCGATCACGTAGGTGCTGCGGGCGGTCGTCCCAGGAACGGCGGGATAGGTAAAGTCGAACCCGTCCGCTACGATCTCGCCCGTCACGTCCAGGGTGTCGCCGGCTATCGTTATCACCTCCAGTTCTTCGACGGCTGCCCGCGACGGGACTCCGAAGCCATTCTCCACCACGACCCGAATGCGGGGATCGGTAAAGTCAACCTCACCGCTCTCGTAATTCTCGAAAAAGTCGATCCGCAGCTCATCGCTCACCCCCTCGTAGGTTTGCCGCCCGAAGTAGCCCACCACGTAGCCGAACTCCAGGTTCTGAAAGCCGATCAGAGTTTCCTCCGGCACGGCCAGCGCATTGCCGTCGCGGTCGTCGATGCGGTAGATGAGGGAAAGGGAATCGGTGGTGAGGTCCAGCGTATAGCCCGTAAAGTCAATGGGGGTGTCGCCGCTACTCAGAGTAGGTACGGTGCCACTGCCGGAATGGGCCGGTAACTCGCCGGCCACCCGAAAGGGCTCACCGTTGCGGGTAGCGGTAGGGATAAGCAGTTCAACGGTGACTGCTTCCTCATAGGGGTTGGGGAAGCTGAAGACAAAGCTGCCACTCCGCGTGCGCAGGGTATCCAGGTCGATATCGTCGGGAAAGGGAAAGCGTACATCCTGCCGCCGCTGAGTAACCACGTAGGGGAGCCCGCGACCGACTGCATTCAGCTCCGCGAAGGCCGGGTCGCTGACGATCCGGGGCACGGTGTCGGTGTACGTGAATTGGAGAAGCCCGTCCGCACCGGCGGTCAGTTCGACCCGCTCGTCCACTTCCCCCACCAAGTCGGCCAGATTCACCCGGCTATCCACCAGGGGGACGGCAAATTCCGCCCGGAACCTGCTTTCCCCGACCTCGGCCAGATCGTCGATCGCCGACTCACAACTCGGGTAGAGGACAAGGCAGGCCAGCAGAGGAATGAGGTGACGCATGGGCGAACGTAAAGGTATCTATCGGGGCCGCCTTCCGGGAAGTTCACTGCCGGGGGCAGCGATTCGGACCGCTGAAAGGCTAACGAAGGGATCACTACCTTCGTATCATGACCAACGGTCGCTTTTCGGTTCTTCACCTCAGTCACCTGGCCGACCAGGCGGAACGCTTCATGCTGACCGCCTACGAACGGCTACCCCGCGCCCTGGTCCTCCACAACGACAGTTGGGGTATCTCCCTTGCCGGCCATGCCCGGGAGATTGCCCTGCGCCGCCCGGGTGTCTCGCCCGATCTTCCCCCCCTGGCCCGGGCCATCGCCTACCTGCACGCCTGTCGCTACTGGGGGGAGGGGCCGGAGCTGCGCCCTATTGCGGCGGTCGCCCAGGAGTTCCGGGAATGGACGGGCCCCGACTTTCTGAACCTTCAACTGACCCTCGCCACGGTGCTGCCGGGGGGCAGTTCGCCGTTGCGGGGGGAGGTCGCCGATGTCCTCTACGACGCGCAACTGGCGCAACGCCTGCTGAGTGGAGTGGAAGGGGCCGAACTGACCTGGCTGGAAAGTCGCTACGCCGGCAGCACCGCTCCCCACGTACCCCCCAACCGCACCGAAGCCCTTTCCCATTATCTGGATGAGTTGCGGCAGGCCCGCTTCCGCGATGGGGAACTGCGGCGGAGCTACCAACACACCCACAGTGCGGTTTTACTCGAAATGCAGCGGCTGGTCGATCGGCTGCGGCGGAAGGAAAACCGGAGCAGCATCGCGGCCTCTCCCCCCTTGCGCGACATTGAGGGCGGCCCGACGCGGCAGGCCAGTCAGACCTACTTCCGCACTACCTTCCACAACCAGATCCAACTGAAGCAAATGGCGGATCGGAAGGCGGCCGTAATGATCGGCGTGAATGCCCTACTCATTGGGGCGCTGATCGCCTTCGTCAGCTACCATAACTGGGCCCAGAGCCGCCCCGAATTCCTGCTGCCCGTGGTTGTGTTCATCGTCTGTGCGCTGACCAGTCTGGTGTATGCTTTGATTTCATCCCGCCCCCACGAACGGGAGGGGGAGGAGGATAACCTGGCCTTTTACGGCACGGCCGGCCGGCTGCACCGCGACGAATTCGTGCGACGTACCGAGGAAATGCTGCTCGACCCCCGGGCACTCTACGGTAGCCTGATCGCCGACCTGCATGGCCTGGGACGTACGGTTCAGCGGGAATACCGGCTGCTGCGAATGGCCTACCATGTTTTTCTGGTGGGCCTGACCGTCAGCGTTCTGCTGCTGCTGGCGATCATCTTCCTTTTCTAGGCCGCTTCCTCCCCGTTCTCTTCCCCGGCGACTTCGGGGTTCTCCTGTTCCGCCGCTCCCTGGGCGGCCAGCTCTTCCGCCTTCCGCTGTTCCTTGCGCTTGCTGACCTGGTTAAGCAGGATGGCCGCCTGGATCAGGAAGTCCTCGTGGAACATCGTGTACTCATTGAAGACCATCAGCAGGCGGGCGGCGTCGAAGGCGGCCGTGCCGGGGATGATCTGGCGGGCCGCGATGGGGTGCAGCCAGTACTCCAGGTTGTTGGAGCGCAGGTAGCTCCGGTCGGTGTTGAAGTTGATGACCCGCGATAGCTTGTTGAGGCTGAAGAGGTAGTCCGTCTCCCGGTTCAGGTCCTTCTGGATGTCGATGATATTCGTGTAGTCGAAGTGGACCCCACTGCGCTCGCAGAGGAAGATATCACGGCGACCGTCGAAGACGATCATGTCGCGGAAGCGGTACTTGCGCAGGTTCTTGTTGAGGAAGTTGCGGATGGCATTTTTCGTAGAGCGGAGGTTACGGAAGGCGAACTGCAGATCGTTTTCGCTCAGGCGAAAGTCTTCGTGGTAGGGGAAGCGGCGGTTGGTCCGCATATTGAGCACCTCGCGGACCCGGCGAGTGGTGTGGCCCAGGTCATCGGTTTCGGCGTAGACGTCCACAATGTCCACGTTTGCCTGGTTGATCCAGCTTTCCAGGAAAATCTTGTTGGAGCCCCGCTCGAAGACCAGGAGGGCAATCTCGCTGATGGCGTAGAAGTTGGGGTAGCCTCCGTATATGTTTCCGTATTTAAGCTCTAAAAAGGCGACGTTCTCGTTCACGGTGGAGTGTTAAAGCAGTCAAAAATGGGGTCCCGGCACAAAAAAATAAAATCAATAGGGCGGGGCTAAAGATAGGCGTTTTACCCCATAAAGGTCGGGTGGCCTACAATCGTTCAACCAGCCAGGGCAGGAAGTGCCCATCGGCGTAAATCTCCCGCCCGTCGGCGAAAATGCGCCCCCCCTCGCGCATATTGGCGATCAGGTCCCAGTGCACGGCACTCTCGTTGCGGCCCCCGGCCTGTGCGTAACTCTGCCCCACGGCCAGGTGAACGGTGCCCCCGATCTTCTCATCGAACAAAATCTGCTTCGAGAAGCGGTCGATGCCGTAGTTGGTCCCGATGGCCGCCTCCCCGAAGCGGCGGGTGCCGGGGATTTCAAAGGTCTCGTCCAGTACGTCCTGCCCTTCCTCCGCAGACCACTTCTGAATCTCGCCGTCCTTCACTTCCAACCTGACCCCCCGTACCTCTTTCCCCTTTCGGATAGCGGGATAGTCGAAGTAGATGTGTCCGTTCACGCTGTCCTCTTCCGGACTGGTATACACCTCCCCGCTCGGCATATTGGTTTGCCCGTCGCTGTTGATCCACCGCCGGCCCCGGGTGGTGAAGGTCAGGTCGCTGCGGTCGTTCACGTAGCGGAAATCCGTGCAACCGTTCAGGTGGTCGACGACTTGTTGCTGCCGCTGCCGTACCTCCAGCCAGGCGGCGCGGGG
>CAZKPE010000103.1:0-13055 GCA_964554545.1 uncultured Lewinella sp. | reverse complement strand
GCGCTGCCGGAACACCTACTTCTCCACCGTACCCGGAATGTACTTCACGGGCGACGGGGCCCGGCGCGACGAAAACGGCATGTACCGCATCATCGGCCGGGTCGACGACGTGATCAACGTGAGCGGCCACCGCATGGGCACCGCCGAGGTGGAAAACGCCATCGACGAGCACGAGCAGGTGGTGGAATCGGCCGTGGTGGGCTACCCCCACGACATCAAGGGGCAGGGCATTTATGCCTATGTCATCGCGGCGGCGGGCGTGGAAGCGAATGATGCGCTCCGGCAGGAGATCGTTGCCGTAGTGCGCAAGGAGATCGGCCCGATTGCCAAGCCGGATAAGATTCAGTTCGTGGCCGAGCTACCGAAGACCCGGTCGGGGAAGATCATGCGCCGCATCCTGCGCAAGGTCGCCGCCGGGGAGACCGACAGTTTGGGGGATACCTCTACCCTGCTGAACCCAGAGGCGGTGGATGAGCTGATTGCCTCGCGGCGGATATAAATCGCCCATTTTTGACAGGCCGTCATCTAGAAATCGCAGAAAATTAAAAATTTTTCGGTAAATGTTGTAACACATAGCAGATCAATTGCATAGCTTGGTATCCTACGATCCGGGAGGTTTGGTCCCGGGGATTCACTATGAACAACCGATTTTGCTATGAACACCCACTACATTTTTCATGCGCTGTTAGCGCTTCTGTTGGTGACCTCCGCTGCCACCAGCGCCCAATCCGTAGCCTACTTCCTCGATATTCCCGACATCCCGGGGAACGTTACCATGACGGGTTACGAAGATCAGATTTGCATCACTAGTTTCTCCTACGGGGTATCCACTACTGATGGTTCCGGGCGAGTCAGCGGTGCGGTCGAACAACTGGCCTTCCGCTTGGGGAAGACCTTTGACGTGGCGTCCCCTTTGCTATTCAGCAGTTGTACGGGACGGATGGTATTGGATCGCGTCACGTTCACCACGGTTGTCACCAATCCGGCGGACGGATCCCAGCAACCTCTCGCGGAATACGAAATGGACAACGTCATCATCGTGAGCTACCAAACCGGGGGGAGTACGGACGACCCGGGGAACGAGGTGATCGTCCTGCGTCCGGAGCGCATAACCATTTCCCACTTCGAGGCGGATGGGTCGGAAACCACCACCTTCTATGACTTCGAAAGCGGGACGGGAGGATGAGATCTGTACGCACATCCCTTGCTCGCGGTCTGGCGATCACCTTGTTGATCGTCAACTCGGCGGTGGTAGTCGGACAGGTGGACGAACTTTCTTTCGCCCAGTTTGAGCCCGTGGCCGAACCGACCGTTCCATTCTCCATCCCGAGCATGCCCCCGCTAAACCTGCGTACGGTGTCCGCGGGATGCGAATCCACTCGTGGGGGCGGGGAGCCTCTCGGCCTACGGGTATCGGAACTGGAGGCCGAACGCCGAGACCAAGGCCAGGTAGATTTATCCTGGAAAATCGAGAACAGCGAGCAGGATATCCTGTGGATGCTGGAGCGCCGACTGGATACCGAGAACATCTTCTACGTCATCGATATACTGACCGACGATCAACTCCAGTCCCAGACCTATACCGACCAAAACCCCCACCCCGGCACCAGCTACTACCGCATGCGGGGTCGGGCGGCGGACGGGGCCACCGAGCTGACCAACGTTGAGTCGGTACTGAATGACCTTTCCGCCGGCGACCTTACCGTATATCCGAATCCCACCTTTTCGGTAGGCTCACTTACCGTACTGCTACCGTCGGATGCGCGGAAATGCGAGCTCCGCCTGACCGATAGTCAGGGTCGAATCATCCACCGGCAGACCTACCCCTCCGGTACCGGTCGGTCCATCCCGCTCACCCTTGACATGATTGCGCCCGGGATGTACGTCTTGCAATGGATCGAGGACGGCGGAGCTATGCAGTCCACCCGTCTGATCGTAGGCTACTGATCCGCCAGGAAGGGATAGCGGTGATCCACCGGCGGTACGAAGTTCTCCTTGATCAAGCGCGGACTGATCCACCGGTGGAGGTTGAGGGCGCTGCCGGCCTTGTCGTTCGTGCCCGAGGCGCGGGCCCCGCCGAAGGGCTGCTGCCCCACTACGGCCCCGGTCGGCTTGTCGTTCACGTAGAAGTTGCCGGCGGCGTTGCGTAGTTTTTGGGTAGCGTGCTCAATGACGCGGCGGTCGGTAGCGAATACGGCGCCCGTGAGGGCATAGGGTGAAGTGGTATCGACCAGTTCCAGGGCCTGTTCCCAGTCGGCGTCGTCGTAGACGTACACCGTCAGTACGGGGCCGAAAATCTCTTCCTCCATCGTCTGGCTGTGGGGGTCCTCGGTCACTAGGATCGTCGGTTCGATGAAGTAGCCCTCCGATTTATCATAGTTCCCACCGGCGATGACCTCAATGCCGTCCGTTTCCTTCGCGGCGTCGATGTAGGCGGCGATGCGGTCGAAGGCCCGCTCGTCGATGACGGCGTTTACGAAGTTGCTGAAGGTTTCTACGGTGCCCATCTTCAGGCTCGCCGTTTTCTCGATGACCAAGGCTTTGATCTCCTCCCAGCGGCTGGCCGGCAGGTAGCAGCGGGAGGCGGCACTACACTTCTGCCCCTGAAACTCGAAGGCCCCGCGTACCATGGCGACGGCCACTTGCTCTGGGTCGCTATCGGGGTGAGCGATGATGAAGTCCTTGCCGCCGGTCTCTCCTACGATGCGGGGGTAAGACTTGTAGCGGCCGATGTTGTTGCCGATCTCCTTCCATAGCTGCTGAAACACCTTCGTGCTGCCGGTAAAGTGCAGTCCGGCGAAGTCGGGGTGTTTGAAGACGATATCGCCCACCTCGGGACCGTCGGTGTAGATCAGGTTGATGACGCCAGGGGGCAGTCCGGCCTCCTCGAAGAGTTCCATAATGACCACGGCGCTGTAAATCTGCGTCTCGGCCGGCTTCCACACGACGGTGTTGCCGCAGAGGGCCGGCGCGGCGGGCAGGTTGGCCGCGATGCTGGTGAAATTGAAGGGGGTGATGGCCAGTACGAAGCCCTCCAGCGCGCGGTATTCCAGGCGGTTCCAGGTGCCGGCGGGGCTGTGCAGCGGCTGCTCCCGGTAAATCTCCTGGAGGAAATAGGCGTTGAAGCGAAAAAAGTCGCAAAGCTCGGCTACGGCATCGATCTCGGCCTGATAGGCATTCTTGCTCTGCCCCAACATGGTGGCGGCGTTCATCCGCGCGCGGTACGGCCCGGCCAGCAGGTCGGCGGCCCGCAGGAAAACGGCGGCCCGTTGCTGCCAGGGCAGGGCTTCCCATTCCGGCTTGGCGGCCAGGGCGGCGTCGATGGCCTGGTGTACGTGTTCCTGGGTCCCCCGGTAGAAGTGGCCCAGCGTATGGCTCAGTTCGTGGGGTGGGTGTACGCTGACTTTATCTCCCTCCGTATTGCGCTGACCGTTAATGAAGGCCGGCAGTTCCCGGGTTTCGGATTTAGCGAGTTGGATGGCGGCGGTCAGTTGCTCCCGCTCCGGACTCCCGGGGGCATACCCCAATACGGGTTCATTGGCGGGAATGGCGAGGTTGAAGATCGCGTTGGACATAGGTTCGGTTTGCTTGGTTAGGGACCGCGAAGGTAAGCAGGGGCGGCGGAGGGCTACTTCTTACGGGCGGGTACCGCATCCGCCCGCTCCAGCGCCAGGTGAACCCGACGGCGCTGCTTGTCCTCCAGGGTAACGATCACGGTCCGGGTCCGGTACCCCGGCGCGGTGACCAGCAGGCGGTAGCTGCCGGGGGCGAGGTAACGGTAAAAGTCGCCCGTTTCGTAGGAGCTGTACACGCTGGAATGCATCTCGTCGTGGCCGGGAATACTGACGTGGGCACGGACGGGCCGCCCCGTTGCCCGGTCCGTCACCAACCCGTGGATGCCGTACCGTGCTTCGGACAAATACCCCAACAGAGCGCCGCGGAGCGAGGACCAGAGTTCGGGAAGTCTGCCGGCCTCGAAGCGCTTGGCATTAGTGATCTCCACGGTAGCCTCCCGCGTTCGGTGGTAGTAGTTCATGTAGTCCTGGCGGGAGCCGGCGATAGGATACCAGTCGTGGCCGTTCGTAATGCCATTGGCGCGGTCCTTGAAGTAGGTGCCGTCGGGGCTGTCCCGCTGTGCCCGTTGGGCGAACTCCCGGCTGACCCGCCGCCACCAGTCGGTATCCGGATGGCGGGCCCGGAAGGTATCCCAGGGGTAGTTGAACAGTTCGGCCCCGCCGTGAAAGTTGATGGCCAGGTCGAAGCCGTGGGCCTCCGCCGCCTCCATGAAGATGCGCGTTTCGGGCTGGTGGTCGTTACCGTCGGGATAGCGCCCGTCGTCGGGGTCGGGGTAATTGCGGTTCAGGTCTACGCCATTAGCGTTCCCCCGGCGGGCGCCGGCCAGGGTATGATTCCCGGCCCGGTAGGCTCCGTCCGGATTGGCCAGGGGGTTAATGTAGAAGTCGATTTCACCGGTCAGGCCGCCCGGATTGCGGACCAGCAGATCCTCGGCCAGCCGCAGCAGCACCCAGTAACCGGCCAGCTCGTCGCCGTGCATGGCGGCCGTACACAGCACCTGCGGCCGCGCCACCACCCCCTTCCCGATATTATCGGTGATGCGCAGGGTCAGAATGTTACGCCCGGAGGGTAATCTCCCCCACTCCTCCACCCGGCAGCGATCGGGATAGCGGGCGGCCAGACGGTACATGATGCGTTCGTAAAGTGGGTAAGTCGGGTAGGCGTGCCGGGGCACGAGCACCTCCTCCCGTCCGCTCAGCCGATCCGTGGTCCGCAGTTCCGTTTGTGCCACGAGGGACAGCATCGGCAGGCAGACCAGGAGCAGGCAACGGAGCAGGGGGGCGCAGTTCACTTCACTAACATACCACCACGGCGGTAAAATTGTTGCGTACCTTGACTCCCCACTCGCCCCTACTCTATGCAGCTTAGTTCCCTTGACTGGTTCATCGTGTTTGCCTTTTTCGCCGTCACCCTGGCCATCGGACTGTGGGCCGCCCGGGGCAGCGGCAAGTCTACGCAGGACTTCTTCCTTTCCGGCCGCAACATGCCCTGGTGGTTGTTGGGGGTGAGCATGGTGGCGACCACCTTCAGCGCCGATACGCCCAATTTGGTCACCGACATCGTGCGTAAGAACGGGGTGGCCGGCAACTGGGCCTGGTGGGCCTTCCTGCTGACGGGGATGCTGACCGTGTTCGTCTACGCCCGGCTCTGGCGGCGCTCGGGGGTGATGACCGACCTGGAGTTCTACGAGTTGCGCTACGGGGGGGCGCCAGCCCGCTTTCTGCGGCAGTTCCGGGCGATCTACCTCGGGGTGTTCTTCAATGTGATGATCATGGCTACGGTCTGTCTGGCCGGCATCAAGATCGCCGGGGTTCTGCTGGACATCGACCCGATCACGACGGTGGTGCTGGTGTCGGTGGTGACGGTGGCTTACGCCGCTTCCGGCGGACTGAAGGGGGTCATCTTCACTGACTTCGCCCAATTCACCCTGGCGATGATCGGGGCGGTCTGGGCGGCGGTCGTGATCGTGAATCTGCCGGAAGTGGGCGGGGTAACGGCGCTGCTGGATCACCCGGAGGTGAGCGGTAAGCTCGACCTCATCCCCAACTTCAACGACCCAGAGGTGTACGTGCCCCTCTTCGTCATCCCCATCGCCGTACAGTGGTGGAGCGTCTGGTACCCGGGGGCCGAGCCCGGGGGCGGTGGCTACGTGGCTCAGCGAATGCTGGCGGCGAAGAACGAGAACCACGCGGTGGGCGCTACCCTGCTCTTTAACGCCTTCCACTACGCACTGCGGCCCTGGCCCTGGATTCTGATCGCGCTGTCATCCATCGTGATCTTTCCCGACGTGGCCAGTATCGCCGAGGCTTTCCCGAACGTGGCGGCCGACAAAGTCGACGACGACCTGGCGTATTCGGCCATGCTGAGCTACCTGCCGGCGGGCCTGCTGGGCCTGGTCATCGCCTCCCTGATCGCCGCTCTGATGTCGACACTGAGTACCCACCTGAACTGGGGATCGAGCTACGTCGTCCACGATTGGTACCACCGCTTCGTCAACCCGGAGGCCAGTGAGGAACGGTTGGTTTTGATCGGTCGCATCAGTACCGTCCTGCTCATGGTGCTGGCCGCCTTTCTGGCCCTGGCGCTGACCAATGCGCTGCAGGCCTTCGCCATCTTGCTGCAGATCGGGGCGGGAACGGGGCTGATCTTCATCCTGCGGTGGTTCTGGTGGCGGATCAATGCCTATACCGAGATCGCGGGGATGTTCGTCTCCTTCGTAGTGGCGCTATTTCTCGAGTTTGGCTGGGAACCGCTGGGGCTACCGGAACTGGCCGGCTACGAACAATTGCTGCTCGGCATCGCGATCACCACCGTCGGCTGGGTCGCGGTCACCTTCCTCACCCCGCCGACGGATCGGGCCATTTTGCAAAACTTTTACGCCGTCACCCGCCCCGGCGGCCCGGGCTGGACGCCGGTAGTCAGGGATATGGAGCAGCCGGTGCATACGGCAGCCGACGGGCAACTGCCTCTCCGCATACTGGCGATGGTCATCGGCTCCGTGTCGGTCTACGCCGTCCTGTTCGCCACCGGCTACGTGCTGTACGACCGCATACTGGCGGCGGTCATCGCCGGTATCATCGCGCTCACGGGTATTGGGGTGCTGCTGTCCATATGGCGGCGCTTAAGGTAATTTTGTGGCATGCTGCGCCTATTCGGTCTCCTGCTCTGTAGCTGTATTTCCCAATCCCTGCTTGCCCAGCAATTGGTCGGGGGCACGGTTACGGATGCCAACGACGGTATGCCCCTCATCGGGGTCACGGTGCGGGAAAAGGGTACGGTGAACGGCACCGTCACCGACCTGGACGGAAGGTACACCATTGAGGTAGCGGGCACGAAGGCCATCCTGAGCTTCACCTACGTCGGCAAGGCAATACGGGAGGTGCCGGTCAATAACCAGAGCATAATCGACGTGGCCCTGAGCGACGACGAGCAGCTGTTGCAACAAGTCGTCGTGACCGGCTACCGTGGCGCTCAGGACGTCAAAGATTTGGTCGGCAGCTACAACGAGGTCGGCACCGAAGAGCTGCAGGCCGACCGCCCCGTGGCCAGCATCGACCAACTCCTGGAGGGGAGGGTCGCCGGCGTGCAGGTCGAGAACGTGACCGGGGAACCGGGGTTGCCGATCCGGGTACAGATCCGCGGGCAGAGTTCCCTGCCTGCACTTGGCGACCGCTTGACGGCCTCCACCCAACCCCTGTACATCCTCGACGGGGTGCCACTCTACGACGTACTGGAAACCAATACCCGGAACACCGTTTTCGGCAGCTTTAACAACCAGCCGCTTAACCCCCTCTCCCTACTTAACCCCGACGATATCGCCAGCATCACGGTACTCAAAGATGCGTCGGCCACGGCGCTGTACGGAGCGGATGCCGCCAACGGGGTGGTCCTCATCACTACCAAAAAGGGCAGCAGCGGCGACCCCGCCCTCTCCCTTTCCGCCTCCATCGGCGCGGGCCGGACGATCAATGAGATCGAGTACCTGAATACGGATCAATACCTAGAACTGGCACGGGAAACGGCCTTCAATTCCGGAGAGAACCCACTGGACGTCGGCTTTTCCGATGTCTCGACCGACTGGACGGAGATCGTCCAGCAAACGCCCCGCAACGCCGATGTGGACCTTAGCCTGAGCGGATCGAACGCCGCTACCAATTACCGGGTCACCGTAGGCTACAGTGAGATCGAATCCATCCACCGCCGCAACGGGATCCAACAGGCGAATTTGGGGATTAACCTCACTACCCCCGTCGGGGAACGACTGACGGTCGCCACCCGCGTCCTCGGTGCCTATCAGTACAAGGAGGGCCTGCGGAGTTTCGGTGCCTTCACCTTCCCGCCGAACCTGCCCGTTCGACTGCCCGACGGCTCCTATAACGACGAAGGATTTTTCACCAACCTCCCCAATCCGGCCGCGCTGCTGGAGCAGAACCAGGACGAGCAGAATAGCTACACCACCAACGCCCAATTCACGCTGAACTACGATCCGGTAACCGACCTGTCGGTACGCATACTCGCCGGCGTGGACCAGGTCAGCCGCGATCAATACCGTTACGATTCCGCGCTCAACGCAAGTGGCCGGCGGCGCGGGGGCAGCCTGCGTCGCAGCGAGAACCTCAATACGCAGTGGATCGCCAACGGGCAGCTCGTGTACAGCCCGGGGACGCTGGACCGCCACCACCCATCCCTGTTACTGGGCGGGGAACTGCAACGGCAGAACCAGTACCGCACCATCAGCACCGGCAGCGGCTTCCTCTTCGACGACCAGCGCCGACTGGCCGACCTACCCAACGACCAGACCAGCATCACCGAAAGCCGCTTCGTGCGGGCCAAGGCCTCGACCTACGGCGAGCTGGCCTACGACTACGACTTCCGCTACTACCTCAAGGTGAACGCCCGCCGTGACGCCAGCTCCCTCTTCGGGGGCGACCGGCAGGCGGACATCTTCTGGGCCGTCGGCACCGCCTGGAACTTCGACCGGGAACCCTTCTGGCGGGGCGCGTTGCCGCTACGTATCAGCTCCGGCAAACTGCGGGCCAGCTACGGCGTGACCGGCAACAGCCGGCTGGGCGTGTACACCACGGCAGGCATCTACGCGGTCGCCGGCGGGGACGACCTCTACGGCGGCCGCCTCCCCTACCTGGCTACCGACCCCCGCAACGAAAACCTGAGCTGGGAGCGCAAGTTTCAGTCCAACCTGGCCCTCGATCTAAGTTGGCTAGACGACCGCCTGGGGCTGACCGCCGAATACTACAGCAACCGGACGGTAGATGGGCTATTTTCCTTCGACACCCCGCTGGAGACCGGCTTCGACGACATCCTGGCCAACGCCGCCTCGATCCGCAATTGGGGTTACGAGCTTACGGTACGGTATGAGACAACCCGCAGCGGTAAATTCCAATATTCCACTTCCGTAAATGCCGCCCATAACCAGAACCGCCTACTCGCCCTGACGCGCGACGTGCCCATCGCCGGCAACCGGTATAACCGCCTGGCCTTCATCGTCGGGGAAGACATCAACATCCTCTACGGTATCCCCGCCACGACGGTGGACCCCCGGACCGGGGAGCAACGCTTCATTCTGCCGGACGGGGAGATCACGACCGACATCGAAGCGGCTCGCGATCCCCGCAATTTCGTTCCCCTCGGCCGGGGGGCACCCACCGTGTTCGGCGGATGGCACCAGCAACTCACCTACGGGGCGGCCTCGCTCACCCTGCAGCTGAATTACAGTTACGGCTCCACCATCCTGATCGATCCCCTCACCTTCACCGACGGCCGGCAAATCCATTTTAACAACCAGAGCGTCAACCAACTCGACCGCTGGCAGCAGCCCGGCGATATCACCGACGTGCCCCGGCTGGCGCGTTTCAACCGCCAAGTTTCCCAGTCCAGCCGCTACCTACGCGACCTCAACTACCTGGAATTCAGTACGGTCAACCTCTCCGTCGATCTGGGCCGCTTGGGCGTACTCCCCCTCGGGCTGGCCAACTTCCGCAGTTTCCTGGTCGTCAATAAGCTCGGCTATATCTACGACGAGGCCCGCCGCCCCGACCGCAATGGCATCGCCGAGTACCGCTTCACCTTCCCCGAGCAGCAATCCGCTACCCTGGGCATCAAACTGGGCTGGTGATGCGCACTCCCTCACCCTATACCCTTTTCTTCCTGTTGCTCCTGGCCGGCGGCTGCTCCGACTTCCTGTTCGTCGAGCCCGAAGACGACCTGAGCCGCGATGAGGTCTTCTCCACCCTGCGGGGAGCGGAAGCGGCCGTGATCGGGCTCTACGCCGACCGGACGGGGACTACGGATTATTATCAGCAGGCCATGCCCATTTACGCCGACCTGCAGGGGAACATGATGCTCTCCCAGCAGGGCACCCAGGAGTCGCGGGAAGACATCGACGGGCAGCGGGCGGACTACATCTTCGCCCATGCCCTGGACATCACCGCCGACTACGATTTCGGGAAGTACGACGATACCTATAGCCTGATTTACACGATGCTCTACCAGGCTAACGACGTGCTGGCGGGGCTCGCAAACGTGACGGATGCGGGCGACGGCGCGCAGGTGCAAAGTTTGCGGGGGGAGGCGCTGGTGTTTCGCGCGATCGGCCACCACGACCTGGTGCGCTTATTCGCCCAGGCCCCCGGGTATACCGCGAATGCCTCCCATCCGGGAATTGCCCTGGTTACGGAAGTTCCCACGCCGGAGACGTTATTGGACCGTTCCTCGGTCGCCGAAGTATACGCCTCCATCCGGGCCGATCTGGAGGAGGCGCTTACGCTGGTCGATACCCGTTTCAGCCGCCGCTCCTCACAGCCCTACTGGATCTCTCCGGCTATCATCAACGGGTTGCTTGCGCGAGTAACAGCTTACACGAAGGACTGGGAGTCATGCCGGGCGTATGCGACTGCCTGTATCGACGGGAGCCCGGTTGAGCTGACGCCGCGGGAGAACTACCTCGATGAATTTATCTCCTCCACCCCTTCGGAAACCCTTTGGGCCCTGGACCTGCAGCGAAAACTATCCCCCGATGGCGAGCCCGTAATCCCCAGTCCGGGCCGGGTGGTCGGTAGCCGCAACCCCGACCCCTATCTACAGGTCAGCGGCGACCTTCTCGCCCTGTTTGAGGTCGGCGACATCCGTACCGACCTGATCGCCACCAACGATGCCGGCGACCGGCTGAGCCGAAAGTGGCCGCTCGACACGAATTTCGTCCGTAACATTCCCCTGCTGCGGCTCTCGGAAGTGTACTTACTGCGCGCGGAAGCGGCCGCCGAGCTCGGTGACCTGTCCGCAGCCCGTGATGACCTGTCCCGAATTTACCTGCGGGCGGTACCGGACGGGGAACTTCCTCCGCTTGACCAGGCATCACTACTACAGGCCATTCGCAGGGAGCGGCGGCGGGAACTGGCCTTCGAGGGGCACCACTTCTTCGATCTCGGCCGCTGGGGGGCGGATTTGGAGCGTGCGCCCTGCGCGGACTTTATCCAACGCTGCGACCTGAGCTATCCGTCTGACTATTATATTTTGCCTATTCCGCGGGATGCCTTGTTCCGCAATCCCCGTTTAACCCAAAATCCGGGCTATTAGTGAATCAGGGTATCCCCATTCGACGCTATGCGCACTGGCTGTTACTGCTGCTGCTTCCCCTGCTGGGCTGCGAGCAGGAGGAGTTCGAACTGTCCGATCCCGATCCCCTGATCGGATTCGGGGATACTACCGCCGTGCTCAGTCTGGGCGGGGACGAGTTGGTTGTCCCTATCCTACTGACCGAAACGCTAAGTCAGGAACGCTCCCTGCGGATGAAGATTAGTGGTGAAGAGGACCTCCTAGCGCTGATCGATACTAGCGCCTTGTCACCTACCACCCTCTCGGCCGGAACTCTGGAAAGCTATTTCACCCTACGCCTACCGGCGGACACCCCCGAATCGCTGGCGGGCAGCTTTCTGATCCTGTCGCTCGAAGCGGGATCGGGCTACCGGGTCAGCGACCGCGACAGCTTATACGTTTACGTCGGTTTTCAAAATACGGTCCGCACCGAAATCTGGGCGCCCCGCACCTCCTTCCCCCAGTTGTGGGGATACAGCAGCCACAGCGATGAGCCCGTCCCGGAGGGCAGTCCGAACCGCCACTTCATGTTCGCTTACCCAAGTACGAGGCTGGCCAACGTCATCAGCCTGGGCAACAGTATCGAGGGAAAGGGTTCGAACGTGCTGAATATGGTCCGCCTCTACGCGGATGAGGGCGTACGCTCCGGTTCGGCTAATATCAACGTGCCGAACTTCTTGCTTTTTACGCCCAGCTTCGAAGGGTCCACCGAGGGTCGGGTGGATATCCTCGAACAGCGGGTCACGATCACCCGTACCGCATCCAGCGGGCTGCCGCCCTTTACCATCGGCCTTTCCGGGGAGGGGACCTACGACGAAGCAACGGGGGTCATCACGCTGACCGTTATCTTCGACGAATCGGAGATTGGGGGCGGTTCCGCCGTGGTCCGCAATTACTCCCTGGAAGCCGAAGAACGGGAATGAATTACCTTAAGCTATCAATTCGCTCATTATGAAACTACTTTACACCCTTTTCATCTTATGCTGCTCCCTAGCGGTCTTTGCCCAAAGTGCCACCTTGCTCGATGACATCAACCCCGGCGAAGACGGCAGTAATCCGACCCGCTTCACGGCCATCGGCGATCTGCTCTACTTTCGCGCTGATGCCGAAGGAACAACGGACGTCGAACCCTACATCACCAACGGCACCCCGGAAGGTACGCGGCTGCTGCTCGAGATCAACCCCGACAGCGACGCCTTCGCCGGGAATTCCAATCCCACGGACTACATTCAGTACAAAGACCACGTATATTTTCAAGCGCGGACCGGCACCACCGGCGCCGAGCTCTGGCGAACCGACGGCACGGCGGAAGGCACAAACCTTTTCTTCGACCTTCAGCCCGGGGAAGACAACGGTGCCCCCTTCGACTTCGTCATTTTCAATGACCTACTTTACTTTACGGCGAATGATGGCGTAAATAGTTCCGAGCTGTGGGTCACTGACGGTACCGCGGACGGTACGATGCTGGTCGTCGACATTCGCGAGGGCAACGCCCCCGGCAACCCGAACTTCAAGACCGTATTTAACGACCGCCTGCTCTTCACCGCGAACAACGGAACCGAGGGGA
Organism: uncultured Lewinella sp.; assembly: GCA_964554545.1. Lineage (GTDB taxonomy): Bacteria > Bacteroidota > Bacteroidia > Chitinophagales > Saprospiraceae > Neolewinella. The sequence goes on along the minus strand of CAZKPE010000103.1, from coordinate 301 downwards.
ACGAGCTTTACATCAGCGACGGAACGGCGGAGGGAACGATGATGATTGCCGACATCCGTCCGGGTAGCGGTTCCGCCTCCCCGGGAAGTTACTTCGTCGCGGACTCGATCGTCTACTTCCGCGCCAACGACGGGGAAACCGGTATCGAGCTCTACCGCACCGACGGCACCGTGGAGGGCACCTACCGCATCGCCGACCTGAATCCGGACGGCAACTCCCGCCCGGATGACTTCTTCTCCATCGGCAGTACCGTCTACTTCACGGCCGAAGACTCCATCGGCTCCGCTCTGTACCAGACGCG
>CAZKPE010000102.1:6736-13058 GCA_964554545.1 uncultured Lewinella sp. | reverse complement strand
GGCAACGGTCGACCGATATGATTTGCCTGATCGAAGACGTTTTCGCGCCATCATGTCCTACCGTCGGGGACCTGTCCGTCGCTCGCCCACCAGCGCCTTATCTTGCGCCGGTCATCGGTATCATCATATGCGAAATTATTGTTTATATAGTTTACTGGTTATCGGTTTATTACTGATCTCAACATGTAGCAAGACGGATGATTCCACCCTGTTCTCCCGGGTATCCGCCGCCGAGAGCGGACTTACCTTCGCCAACCGGATCACGGAGGATGACACCTTCAATATCCTCGAGTTCGAGTACGTCTACAACGGCGGCGGCGTCGGTGCGGCCGATTTCAACGGCGACGGGCTCACCGACCTGTACTTCACCGGCAATACGACCCCGAACCAGCTCTATCTGAATACCGGTAATCTGCGGTTCGTGAATGTCACCGACGCCGCCGGAGTAGCCACCAGCGACCGGTGGTGTAGCGGGGTATCCATAGTGGACATCAACGCCGACGGGCGGCCCGATATCTACGTCGGGGCTACGGTCTACCCCGATGGCGCGCGACGGGCAAACCTCCTGTACCTCAACCAGGGAAACCAGGGCGAACGCGATGGCGTCCGCTTGCCGAAATTTACCGAGGTTGCCGGCACCTGCGGCCTCGCAGACACCTCCCACACTACGCACGCGGCCTTTCTGGACTACGACCGCGACGGCGATCTCGACCTCTACGTCCTGGTCAATGAGATGGACGACCGCGCGATCCCGAACCGCTACCTGCCCAAACTGACCGATGGAAGTGGCCGCCGCAACGACAAGCTCTACCGCAACGACGGACCGGCCGACGACGGGCTGCCCCGCTTCACCGACGTGACCCGTCAGGCCAATATCCTAAAGGAGGGCTACGGGCTCGGCCTCAGCGTTTGCGACATCAACCAGGACGGCTGGCCCGACATCTACGTCACCAACGACTACCTGAGCAACGACCTGCTGTGGATCAACAACCGGGACGGTACCTTCACCGACCGAGCCGAAACTTACTTCAAGCACACCGCGTACAGCGCCATGGGGCATGACGTGGCGGACCTCAATAACGATGGCCTGGACGACATCGTCGCCGTCGATATGTTCCCGGAAACCAACCTGCGGCGCAAGTCCATGATGCCACCGAATAACTACACGGCCTACCTGAATAATGAGCGCTTCGGCTACCAACCGCAGTTCACCCGCAACGTGCTACAGCTTGGGGAACAACGCAGCGACACCACCTACAACCTGCGCGATGTCGGCGTCTTTGCCGGGATCGCCGGTACCGACTGGAGCTGGAGCCCCCTGGCCGCCGACGTCGATAACGACGGGGACCGGGACCTGCTCATCACCAACGGTTTCCCGAAGGACGTGACGGACCGCGACTTCATGGACTACAACGTGCAGTTCAGCAACCTGGTCAGTTTAGAAGACCGGCTGGCACAAATACCCTCGGTACGGATCGCGAATTACGGCTACGAAAATGACGGTCAGGCCATCCCCACCTTCACCAAACGGATCGTGGAATGGGGCCTCGATCACCCCTCGCTCAGCAACGGGGCGGCCTACGCCGACCTGGATAACGACGGGGACCTCGACTACGTCGTCAACAACATCAACGACAGCTGTTTCCTGTTCCGCAACGACCTTCACCGCCGCGCCGGAGATGGGCTGGACACCTCGCGGTGGGTACGGTTCGAACTGATCGGGGAGGGAGCCAATCCGGACGCCCTGGGGGCTCGCCTGATCCTGCGCACCAATCGGGGGCTGCGGACGGCCTTCAACCATCCGGTTCGCGGGTTTTTGTCCAGTGTAGCCGATGTTTTGCACTTTGGCTTGGCCCCGGAAGAGGAAGTTCAGGAAGTCATCGTACGCTGGCCCGACGGTAGCGAGCGTCGGTATCCTCCTTCCGACGATAACCGGGTCGTACAGTTAAATAAGATCGGCGGCGAACCCTACACCGCGCCGGCGGGGGGCGAAAAGACGGACTACCTGGTCCCAAAACCCGAATGGACGGTCGGACTGCCGGAGCACCGGGATAGCCTCTTCATCGATTTTAACGTCCAACCGTTGCTGCCGCACCTCCTCTCGGAGTATGGTCCGGGACTGGCGGTCGGGGATGTGAACGGCGATGGCCTGGAAGACCTCTACCGCTCGGGCTCCCACTTCTTCCGGGGGGAGTTGCTGCTGCAGGAGGCCGGGGGCGGCTTTCGGGCGGGGACGCAGGTGCAAGCCAAACCAGAAAGTGAAGAACTGGGCAGTCTGCTCTTCGATGCGGACGGAGACGGCGACCTCGATCTCTATCTGGTCGGCGGGGGGAGCGAGTTCGCCGTTGATCGCCCGGAACTCCGGGATCAACTGCTACTGAACGACGGCGAGGGGAATTTCGCGCCGGCGGAAGATGCCCTTCCGGGGATTCAGTCCAGCGGTTCCTGCGTGCGGGCGGCTGACTTCGACCGGGATGGCGATCTGGACCTTTTCGTGGGCGGACGGCTGCATCCCGGGCGTTACCCCCAGCCCGTGGCGAGCTACCTATTGATCAACGATGGGCGGGGCGCCTTTACGGCCGCCACCGACTTCGAACTAAGCGGGCTGGTCACCGATGCCCTGTGGACCGATTACAACGCCGACGGCTGGGTGGACCTGCTCGTGGCTGGCCACGGTGCCCCTTTACGCGTGTACGCAAACCGGGAGGGTCGCTTAGCCGATGAGACTCCAGAGGGCCTGCTCGACCATAGCGGCTGGTGGAATAGCCTGACGGCCGCCGACTTTGACCGGGACGGCGACATCGACTACGCCGTCGGAAACCTCGGGGCGAATAACCTATACCACCAGGCGGGTACCGACTACGTAGCCATGTACGGCGCGGACTTTGATGGTAACGGCGGCTACGATCTGCTGCTGGCCAGCCGGGCGCTTGGCGAGGACGGGGCATACCAGCTCTTCCCCCACCACCAGCGCACGGATACCGAAAAGCAGATCATCGGCGTCAAGCAGCTCTTCCCGCGCCACGAGCAATTCGGGCGGGCGACCATGGACGAGGTGCTCGCCCGCTTCCCCGACGTGGAGGTGACGAAGGTGGAAGCCAATTTCCTGCGTTCCGCCTGGATCGAAAACCGGGGGGGTGGCGATTTCTACGTCCACGACCTGCCCCGCTCCGCCCAACTGGCTCCGATCTTCGGGCTGCAGGCCATCGATATTGATGCTGACGGTTACGAAGATCTCCTCGCCGTCGGCAATGACTATGGATCCGAGACGGGAATGGGCATGCAGGATGGGCTGAACGGACTGGCCCTGCGCTTCGACCCGCAGCAAGGCGCGTTCGTTCCCCTTGCCACCGACCGGTTTTTCGTCCCGGGAGATGGCCGGAGCCTGAGCGTGATTGACGTCGGGGGTAAGCCGGCCGTGATCGCCACCGAAAACCAGGGGCCGACCCGGGCTTTCGCCCTACCCGAAACCTCCGCGAAATTGGTAAGCGTGTCCGTTCGAGCTGATGCTCAGTGCGTCCGCTTCACCCTGGCCGACGGTCGGCAAAGCCTGGCGGAGGTGTACTACGGTAGCGGCTACCTGAGTCAGCGGAGCCGGACGGTTTGGTTGCCGGCGGGGAGCAGGGAGATTGAGATCGTGGGGTTTGATGGGGTAGAGAGTTCACCGCAGAGGTAAGGGAGGAATGCGCGGAGGGGGCGCAGAAGGTGTTCCAAAGCAGCCCCGTGAAGCGTTTTAGTTCATTGGTACCTCCATCGCCAGAATGCGGGCGCCGTCTTTTCCAATCTTCAGTGCGAAGCTATCGGTATCCCATACCCCGAGCCCGTCGCGGTGGCTCAGTTGCTGACCGCTGACCTCGGCGCCGCCTTCCAGCACGAAGAGGTAGACCCCGTGGCCCGGACGATTAAGGGTGTATTCCACTTCCGTGCCGGCATCGAAGCGGCCGATGCTGAAGTAGGCATCCTGGTGGATCCAGACGCTGCCCTCCCCGGCTTCGGGGCGTAGGACGTGGGCCCATTGGTTGCGCTCCCGTTCGGTATCCATCTTGATTTGGTCGTAGCGGGGCTCGACGTTACGCTTGTCGGGGAACACCCAGATCTGGAGAAATTTGACGTCGCGGTCCAGGTTCCTGTTCTTTTCTGAGTGGACTACACCGGTGCCGGCGCTCATCACCTGGATGTCGCCTTCCCGGATGATGGTCTTGTTGCCCATATTATCCTGATGCTCCAGATCGCCTTCCAGGGGGATGGAGATGATCTCCATATTATCGTGGGGGTGACTGCCGAAGCCGCGACCGGCAACTACCTCGTCGTCGTTCAATACGCGCAGGACGCCGAAGCGCATCCGTTCCGGGTTCTGGTAGCCGGCGAAGCTGAAAGTGTGGTGGGTATTGAGCCAGCCGTGATTGGCATGACCGCGGCTGTCGGCGGAGTGATAGACCGTTTGCATGGTTATATTGTTGTATGTACATTAAATGTACTAGTATAACACTCTTTCTTAGGTTTGGTTGCTTATTGTTTCGCTTCCAGAAAACCGGCGAGATAGGTGAAGGGGGCGTTCCAGTTCAGACAGATCTCATTGCTGGCGTAGCTGCCGGTCTGGTCGGCCCAGCTCTGCATCGGGGCGGCATCGGGCTTGTAGTCGGTGTACTCCCGGTCCTGCTGCTTCACGTTGGGGCCGCCGCTCAGCAATCCGGGGACGGGGGCCTCGATGCCGTCCGCGTTGCTGGGGCGGTGGTGGATGTACATAGGTGAGTTATCGCCGTGGCCGGTGAGGTAACTGACGTTATTTGGATTGTGGCCGAGCAGGTAGTTCATACAATGGCGCATGGCGGCGAGGTACTCCGATTTTGGCTCGCGCAGATGGGCGGCGGCGATAATCATGGCCGCGTTGGCGACATCGGAATTACTGCCCCATTCGAATTCCGTAATGGGCTGGAAGTACGCATTGCTGTCGATGGCCATGACCAGGCTATCGGCCAGGGTGATGACGAGCCCCTGTACGCGGTCGTACATCTCGCGGGGCACGCGATCCGGGTGGCGCAGCAGGGTGAATGCGGCCAGGTTAGCCATGAAGCCCGTCCAAGACTCGCCGGCATTGAAGCGGATGCGGGGTGGGTTTTGCTGCAGGTCATTGTAGAACTCCTGCTCTCCGGTGGTGGCGAAGAGTTCGGCGGCGGCCCAGGCGCGTTCGTCGTCGGCGTTATCGTCGCCGTACTCGCCGGTGCGTACGTCCGCCGGGTTGCGGTACACGGCATCCGGGTTGGCCCGCCCCCACTTCCAGGCCATCCGGCTGGCGGAGAGCAGGCGATCGGCGTAGGCGGGTTCGTAATCGCGGTAGATGCGGGCGGCCTGGGCGGTGGCGGCGGCGAAGTCCAGGGTGGCGGTGGTACTCTTTCCGACGATGAAGCGCTGGCTAGTCGCGGCGTCCGGCATCTTGTCCATGCCCTCGAAATTCAGGGTGGTGAGTTTATGGAACAGCCCGCCGTCCTCATCCTGCATGGTGAGCATCCAGTCGAGTTCCACCTTCATCTCGTCCAGGTAATCGCTTTTGCCGTTGCCGCTTTCGGGGATGTTGAGGGTGCCGTCGGGGGCCGGGTCGCCAACGTCTTCGTAGAGGGCCAGCATTTGCCCGACGGGGAAGGCCCCGTTTACGATATACTTATTGTAGTCTCCGGCATCGTACCAGCCACCGGGGCTATCACGGGTACCGCTGCTGCGTCCGCTACTGGGGTGGTAGGCCACATTCAGGTCGGGGTGGCCGGCGGGGCGGGCGTATTCACCGGCGAACTCCTCGGTCAGTTCCTGGCTGGCACGTTGGTAATACAACCCCCGCAGGGAGCCGATATAGGCATCCCGCAACACATTCTCCTTTACCGCGAAGGGGTAGGAATAGCCAATCTCGGGCAGGTAAACGCGGTACTCGCCCACCGGCAGGGGGTCCAGTATGAACGTCTGGGCGTGGACGCCGGCTAGTTCGGTCCAGTCGTGGGGGCGGCCGCTGCTCCCCTCCCGCACGGTCTCTTTACCGGCCACGTCGGTGATGAAGTACTGCCTGGCGGGGCGGGGGTCCATACCATCGCGACCCATCCGGGTGCTGGTGTCGGCGTAGGTAAAGACGACCTGCTGGTCGGGGTAGTAGCCTACCTGATTGAGCTGGATGGCCGGGCTTACCCGTCCACCAAAACCCTGGGGGGTGAGGGCGGGGTCGCTGGTGCAAGCAACTACGATAACGGATAGGCAGAGGAAGAGAAACGGGCGCATCGGACGGGTCAGCATAGTGCGACCAATATACAGTAGCGGAACGCGTAATGTCGACCCGCCA
>CAZKPE010000102.1:1851-6636 GCA_964554545.1 uncultured Lewinella sp. | reverse complement strand
GAGGTCTGACATTGTGGCAGTATCTTTCTCCCATGTTCCGAGCCTGCATTCTCCCGTTGTTTCTGGCCGCTTGCGGCGGCCCTCCCACCCCCTCCGCACCTGCCCCGATTGCTATCAGTGCGCCCGAAGCCCAACGGCCGAATATCGTCCTCATCTTCACCGATGATATGGGCTACTCGGATATGGGAGCCTACGGCGGCGACCACGTTTCCACTCCTGAACTGGACAGATTGGCCGCCGACGGGGTGCGCTTCACCGACTTCCGCGTCGCCCAGGCCGTGTGCACCGCCAGCCGGGCCGCGCTTATGACGGGCTGCTACCCCGGTCGGCTCGGACTACGCGGGGCCCTGGACCATACGGCCAAACGCGGACTGGCCCCGGAGGAAGTCACCATCGCCGAGATGCTCAGCGAGGTCGGCTACCGCACCGCCATGGTCGGCAAGTGGCACCTGGGCCATTTCAGCCCTTATCTGCCTACCGATCAGGGCTTCGAAAGTTACCTTGGCATCCCCTACAGCCACGATATGTGGGGCGGGCATCCTAACCCCACGTCGGCCGCCTATTTCCCGAAGCGCGTCCCGCTGCTGGAGGGCACGGAACTCCGCGACAGCCTTTCCGACTTCACCACCCTCAACAGAATGTACAATGAGGCGGCCACCGACATCATCGCCGCCCACGATACGAGCAGTGGCCCCCTTTTCCTCTACCTGGCCCACTCCCTGCCGCACGTACCGCTCTACGAGGACAGCAGCTACCTCGACCCCACCGGACAGGGAATGTACGCCGACGTGATGGCCGAGATCGACGCCGGCGTGGGTGAAATCCGGGAGGCCCTTGCGCGGAGGGGGATGGCGGACAATACCCTCATCCTCTTTGCCAGCGACAATGGCCCCTGGCTCAGCTACGGCGACCACGCCGGCCGCACCCCCTTCCGGGAGGGAAAGGGCACCAGCTGGGAGGGCGGCGTGCGGGTACCGCTGCTCACGTACTGGCCCGGCCACACCGCGGCGGGAAGCGTAAGTCAGGCCAATCTGATGACGATCGATCTACTTCCCAGCCTGGCCGCCCTCACCGCCGCTCCCCTACCCGACCGGCGAATGGATGGCCACGACCGGCTCTCCGACTTCCTGGGGCAAACCGAAGCTCCCTCCCCCACCCCCTACGCCATCTACTGGATCGACGACCTGGAGGCGGTGGTGAGCGCCGATGGACGCTGGAAGCTGCACTTCCCTCACGACTACCGCACGATCGACGGGGAACCGCAGGCTACCGGAGGCATGCCGGTCCGCTACCACCAGGACTCGGTGGGCCTGTCACTTTATGATTTGCGCAAGGACCCCCGGGAAAGCACCAATGTAGCGCGGGATCATCCCCGGGTGGTGAGTGAACTGACCGCTTACGCGGAGGAGGTAAAGGACCGCACGGACTAGGAGCAGTCAGCAGTCGGCAAATAGTATGCGGCACTTCTCTGCAGTTCGTAGCGAGAATCGGGGTATTCGGAGGGTGGCTACTTGCGCCGGAAATCTTCCCGAAGTCCCAATCCAGTCGAACACGGGGCCACGCTTCACTCCCCGACGGTATCGTATCTTTAAACTCCCCGGCCCGCGCAATGCTGAGCATGAAGGAAAAGGAAATGATCGAAGGGGCCCTGCGGGGTGACGCCAAGTGCGAGCGCGCGCTCTTCGATCGCTATGCCCCCCTTCTCATGGGCGTCTGCCAGCGCTATTGCCGCACCCAGGCCGAAGCGGAAGACGTGCTGCAGGACACCTTCGTGCGGCTGTTCGCCAAACTCGGGCAGTACGGTTTCCAGGGCTCCTTCGCCGGCTGGGCCCGCCGGTTGTGCGTCAATGTCGCCCTGAAAACTTACCAGCGTAAGCGCTTCAGTATGGAGCAAACGGGCCTGGACAACATCCCCGACCACGGCGGTGCACCCATGGCCTACACCGACCTGGGGGAGCAGGAGTTGCTCGGCCTCATCCGGCAACTTCCCGACGGCTACCGCCTGGTCTTTAACCTCTACGCCATCGAGGGCTACAGCCACCGGGAGATCGGCGAGAAACTGGGTATCCAGGAAGCCAGTTCCCGCAGTCAGCTCCTCAAGGCCCGCAAGACCCTGCAGCAACAAATCCAGGCCCGCCAACGCATCGCCATATGAGTGAGCTGGACGACCTCTTCCGCGAGGGTCTCGGTGACCGCCGCCCCCCCGTTGCCCCCGACCTGTGGCGCAAGATCGCGACCCGCAAGGCCCCCATCCCGGCCGGTGAGCGACTGGATCACCTGTTCGCCGATCGGCTGGCCCATCGTCAGGCCGCGGTGCCAGTGGGGATGTGGCAGCGTATCCTGGCGGCCCGGCGGAACCGCTTCCCGATCGGGCGTACGGCCGCGGCGGTTTTGCTGCTACTCATGGCGGGACTGGCCTATCTCCTGCTTCCGGAGCAAACCGTTCCCGACGAACAAGCGGGCGGCGGCGCGCAGGTGCAAGCGGAAACCGGTGAATTGAAAGTCGCCGAACGTGGTAGTGAGGAGAACGTGGTCGTTGAGACAGCGAAGGAATCATCCCCTTCCATTAGCGAGATGGCGGTTTCCGTAACCGTGTCCGAGCAAGCGGAAGCTACACCGGCATTGACGGTCGCCGAGTCCGACCCCCGCCCTGAATTCTCGCGTGCTGCCCGAGAAACGGCTCTTCTCCCTCCCCGCCCGATCGAGGCTTTAGTGGTCGACCAGCCGGAACTTATCCCGCCACCGGTCGCGGCCGGTGTGGCGGACAGCCGGAGCTTCCGGGGTAGCGATCGCCACCGCTTCAGTGGGGAAGTGCTGCTGGGGGCGGCCTACGCGGGTCAGCAATTGGGGCTGCGCGATGAGGCCGGTCGGGAGTTGCGGGACGCGCGGGAGATTAGTGAGTTCCCCGAGGTCAGTTTTCAGCTGAGTGGGCGGCTGCGGTACCGGCTCAGTGACCGCTTCCGGATCCTGACGGGGCTGACCTACGTGCAATTACGGAATCAGCTGGAGTATGAATTGCTGCAAAACGGTTCCCGGGAGCTGGTGCGGAGCAGCAATAGTTTTCATTTGCTCGAAGTCCCCTTACTGCTCAGCTATTCCGTACCCGGTCGCCGGTTGCGGCTGAACCTGAATGCCGGACCGATCCTCAATGTCTTCACCGGAGCCGGAGGCCGGTACGTGGACCCCTCCACGGCAACTCCGCAGCGGTTGAGCGATTCCGGCCTTTACCGCAGCAATACCGGCCTGGGCTGGATGACCTCGCTGACCACGACTTACGTAGTCGGCAAGGAGCGAAACATTCAGCTTCTGCTGGAACCCTTCTTCAAGAAGTACGCCAGCTCCTTCACCCACCCGCGGGCCGACCTCTCCGAAACCTACTGGATGGGCGGGCTGCAACTGGGGCTGCGCAAACAGTTTTAGGCCCGGCGCTCTGCCGCGAAACCCCTACATTACGCGGCAGAACCCCGGCCCATGCCCGCTTCCCCCTTCCCCCCTTCCGACAAGTCCGACTGGCTCGATCGCGTCTCCAAAGAACTGAACGGCAACAGCCTGGATGCCCTCGACCTGGAGATCAATGAGCGCATCCGGCTCTCCCCCCTCTACACTGCCGAGGAAGTGCCGGCGCGGCCGCCGCTCGACCGGCCGGCCGGGTGGGCCATCGGCGCCTACGTCAGCTCGGGTAGCGACGAGGAGATCAACGCCTTCGCCCTGCGGGCACTGGAGCAGGGAGCGGAGGCGCTCCTATTCCGCCTGTTCCGGCAACCGGATGAAGCCTCGATCGCCCGCATCCTCCGGGACGTTCGCCTGGACTTCATTTCCCTCAACTGTGCGATGCGCTACCCGGGGCAGGACCCGGCCGAGTTGTTCCGGGACCTTGTGCGCTACCTGCGCAAGGAAGGCTACGATCTGGAAAAAATCAAGGGGTCGGTCGACTTCGATCCCCTGCTCGACTGGAGCGACCCGCCCTTCCCGCCCCTGATCCGCCTGCTGAACTTCGTGGATCGCTGGATGCCGGAGTTCCGCGTTTTGCAGGTTAATGCGGCGGGCTTCAACAACGGCCCCTCGCTGGCGGATACCGAGCTTGCCCTGGCCATCGCCAAGGGGGCGGAATACCTGCAGCAGTGCGTCGACCGGGGCTACCCCGCCGAGACCGTCAATCGCCACCTGCAGTTCGCCTTCACCATCGGGACGAGCTACTACGTGGATATCGCCAAATTACGGGCGCTCCGCATTCTATGGGCGAACGTCCTGAAGGGCTTCGGAATCACGGATGCCCCGCCGGTTTACATCGCCGCCCACACCGACATCACCACCCTAACGACCGACCGCGACCAAAATTTACTGCGGCTCACCACCCAGGCGCTCTCCGCCGTGTCGGGTGGGGCCGATCAGTTGTTCCTGGCACCGGCCGACGGTGACGAGCCGGAAGCCACCCCCTTCGGCCACCGGATGGCACTCAACATTCAGCACCTGCTGCGACTGGAGGCCGGCCTCGATGCCTACGCCGACCCCGCCGCGGGCAGTTACTACCTGGAGACCCTCACTACCGAGCTTGTCGAATCGGCCTGGGAGCAGTTCCGGGCCCTGGAGGCCCAGGGCGGGTTTGCCGTGGCGATTCATCTTTAATTTACCATCCTGATGTATGCCGACCATTGACCGCCAGCCGTGGGGAGACGCCCCCGCCGGCCCCATTTATCGCTATACCCTCACCAACGATGCCGGCAACTCGATCAGCATTCTGAACTACGGCGGGGTGGTCCAGTCTATCCGAATGGACGGAACGGA
>CAZKPE010000102.1:0-1751 GCA_964554545.1 uncultured Lewinella sp. | reverse complement strand
TTCAGCTTCGCCTCTTCCACCGGAGCCCCGACGGAAAGAACGGCTACCCGGGCACCCTCGATCTGGAAGTCACCTACACCTGGGATAACGACAATGCCCTCCGCATCGACTACGCGGCGACCACCGACCGGGATACTTACCTCAACCTGACCAACCACTCCTACTTTAACCTGGGCGGGACGGGGACGCTCGTGCTCGACCACGTGCTGGAACTGGCGGCGGACCGCTATACCCCGATTGACGGAGATAGCCTACCGCTCGGAACCCACGAGAACGTGGAGGGCACCCCCTTTGACTTCCGGACGGCGAAGAAGGTTGGCCGCGACATCGATGCCGACCATCCGCAAATCCAACTGACGGGGGGCTACGATCACAACTACATGATCACCGGATATGACGGTACCCTAAGGGAGGTTGCCCGGCTGACCCATCCCGGTTCCGGTCGCCGGCTGATCTGCCTGACCGATGCCCCCGGCGTACAGCTCTTCACCACCAACTTCCAGCCGGGGGAATACCGGATGCGGGGCGGCGCACCAGTTCCCCCCCGGGGCGGCATCTGTCTGGAAACCCAATATCCTCCCGATGCCCCCAATCAGGAAAAATTTGTCGCCCCCCTCCTCAAAGCGGGGGAAACCCACAACACGGTCACCGTTTATCGCTTTCAGGGGTAAGTACGCCCGACCATGACCCGCGAGATCAAACATGCCATCGTATACGGCGCCTTCGGGCTGCTGCTCGGCGCGAAGATCGTGGAAGTCCTCGTAGGAGGTACGGGCGTCGCGTTGATCGACTGGTGGCTACTGCTGATCGGCGTGGGGGCGGCCATCGTGCACTACCTCCCCACCCGCGACAAACCCGAACGCAGGGATGACTCAGATACAGAACGACCCGGCCTGCCAGCTGAAGGAGAAGAAGACACCCTGGTGCTCCGTGATCATCCCGACCCTGAACGAAGCCGGACAGATCGAAGCTACCCTCACCCGGCTGACCGAGAGTCTGCGCGGCGCTCCCCCTACTGAGATCATCGTCGTTGACGGGGGCAGCACGGACCGAACCCGGGAGTTGGCCCGCTTCTTTAACGTTACCGTACTTGACGGCACCCGCGGCCGCGCCCGCCAGATGAACTTCGGGGCCCGTCACGCCCGGGGAACGCATTTCTACTTTCTGCACGCCGATACCCTGGTGCCCGACGGGTGGTGGCGAAGCTGCCAGGATGGCGGAAACCTACCGGCTTGTTTCCGCTTGCGTTTTTCTGGCCAGGAAGATCGGCTGCCCCTGCGGCTGTACGCCTGGTTCACCCGTTTCGACCTGGATGCGTTTCGCTTTGGCGACCAGAGCCTGTGGGTTACGGCCGCTGACTTCCGGGCCGTTGGTGGTTTTCGGGACGGCTGGCAACTGCTGGAAGATAACGACATCGTCCGCCGCCTGCGGGCTCATTGCGACGGCTTTCGGGTACACGATCGGGCTGTAACGACTTCGGCGCGCAAGTACGAGGCCAATGGCTTCGTCTATACCCAGGCGGTATTCTCCCTCCTGTATGTGCTGTACCGGTTGGGGGCCGGACAGGCCGTGTTGCTACGCCTCTACCGTCGCTTGCTCCAGTAAATTGAGGATACCGCGCAGGGGCACGGCGGCTTGCTGGGGGCGGTAATTCAAATCGTAGCGGAGTTCCTGCAGGGCCTTTTCGATGCGGAAGGTATCGAGCAGCGCTTCAAGATCCGACTCGTCGGCGGGCAGGAGGCGGGTGCCCT
>CAZKPE010000101.1:11683-13166 GCA_964554545.1 uncultured Lewinella sp. | reverse complement strand
AACATCCCCGAAGCGTTGCTCAGACCCAGCACGTACCACTTCATCGACTTGCCGCCCAGGAAGTAGGACTCCAGGTTCTGATTAGCCCGCTGGGCCACGTAAAAGCCGGCGGCCAGCACGGCCACGATGTAGCCCAGGATGATGAAGAGGTCGAGGGTGCTCAGGCTCACGGGCGGGGGGAAGCTTGACGGTGACCGTGTAGGTCGATGGGCTCGTTGAAGGGATCGAGCAGGTGATCGAGGAGTACGGCGACTTCCCGACGGGTGAAGGGGTGTGCTTCCGGAAAGTCATTGAGCGATGCGGTTACTGCCAGCTCCGCTGCTCCGAGCGCCAGAAGTAATTCTTCCAAGTAGACTTTTTGCAGCGGCCCGCCGTCCCCGTCATTCCGGGTCGCCAGCTCCGGATAGAATCGCTGGAGGCCGGTAAGTAATTCGTAGCCACTGATGGTCCGCTCCGGATAGAGCCACCGCTGGTTGGCCCATTTGTAGTTCACCCCCACGCTACGCAATATGCCCGTGGATCCGATACGCTGCAGGGCGGCAAAGTCCGGGTCGGTGGGCGGCACGTCGATGTACGGTTGGATGTAGGCGTCGGCTCCCAGCAGTTCGGCTTGCACGGCGCGTACAGCTACCTCCGCCGGTTCGACTTCCGCCCGAACAGCCACCGCGGCCACCGCGCCGGCGGCCTGACCGATGCCCAGCACCACGGGTTGCAGGCGGGTGGCTCCGTTCACGATATTACTGACGCTGATGCTCTTTTCGGCGACGATCAGTCCCGGCCGGTCGCGGGGTAGCATGACCCCGAGCGGAACGCCGTAGGCCGGCGCTTTGATCTTGATGAAGTCGATATCCGGCGCATCGGGCCGCATCTTGTGGTGGTGGTCGATGGGGTAGTCCCCGACGGCGACCCAGGTCCGGTAAAGCGGGTCGGGTTGCCCGTACGGATCGGTGAGGTGGTTCAGGTCGAAGCGGACCTTGCCCCGAATGCGCCGGCTTTCCCGGTGGTAGGGGAGGAGGGGCAGGCTGTCGGGGGTGGGGTAGGTGGCGTCCAGGCCCAGGTTGCGGTAGCCCAGTTCCGTCTGGAGGAAGTACAGAAAGCGGAGGCTGTGCAGTTTGGCTTCCCGCAGTTGCTCTTCGCGCTCGGCGGGGCTGGCTTCCACCAGGTTGAGGTAGTAGTCGTTGCCGCAGTTCGGCCAGTTGATCATGTAGCGATCGTTGGGCAGGCGGCCATAGGCTAGCATCTTATCGCAGTCGATGCGGGGACCGTCGTCGTAGGCGGCGGGGTCGCGGGTGGAGCAGACGCAGCGGAAGGCGTCGGGGTCGTAGCCGGGCGGTTCAGCAATCCGGTGGTCGCTACCCGCTCCGTGATCCCGTAACGTCAGCACGTAGGTCAGGTCCTGCACGATGTCGTTACCCGTTTCCGGGGCGTACGCTTCCCCGCTCTCGGCGCGGGCGTCCATTCCCAGGTCGTAACCTACCCCCAG
>CAZKPE010000101.1:0-11583 GCA_964554545.1 uncultured Lewinella sp. | reverse complement strand
AGCCGGTGGTTGCCGTCAATGGCCGAAACCCCCGCGGCGGTAAGCATCCCCCCCACCCAGGGCCCCTCTTCCACCAGCAGCACGCTGGCCCCCGAGCGGGAGGCCTGGATCGCGGCGGCGGTCCCGCTGGCCCCGGCTCCGATAATGGCTACATCGTAACTATTGCCGGTCTGGGCCGCCAGGAAGCCGCAATGGAGCACCACCAACAAACACAAAATCAGGACCACCCGTATACTTACCCACATTGGCCGACACGCTTTTGCGCCGTCAATGTAAGCAGCGAGCGGCGGCCGCGTACTACCTTGATCGGCGAATCTTGATCCCCGCCTTGTTCCGTACCTGTTTTATCCTCTGCCTCCTACCCTTACTTACCGCCTGCCGGCCGGAGGAGGAACGCCGCTTCGTGGCCCTGTCCCCGCAGGCCACCAGCGTCCGCTTCGTGAATAAGCTGGAGGAATCGGCCGACTTCAACGTGCTCAAGTACGGCTATTTCTACAACGGCGGCGGCGTAGGGGTCGGCGATTTCAACAACGACGGTCTCCCCGACCTCTACTTCAGCGGGAACCTCGTCCCCAACCAACTCTACTTCGCCGAGGGGGACCGAATGAGCTACCGACTCGCCCCGGATGCCGGAATCGGGGGTGCCGACGGCTGGAACACCGGGGTCAGCCTGGTGGACATCAACGGCGACGGCCTGCTCGATATCTACCAGTGCCGCTCGGCCGCCAGCTCCCCCCGCCTGCGCCGCAACCTGCTGTTCGTCAACAATGGCGACGAAACTTTCACCGAGCGCGCCGCCGCCTACGGGCTGGACGACCCCGCCTACTCCACCCACGCCGTCTTCTTCGATTACGACCGCGACGGGGACGTAGACTGCTTCGTCCTCAACCACTCCACCCAGGAATACGCCGGCTTCGGCGCGGCTAACGAACGGGAGAAAAACACCCCCAGCCCGAATGCGTCCCGGCTCTACCGCAATGACGGCGGGCAAACCTTTACCGACGTTTCCAAAGAAGCCGGACTGATCGACAACGTCCTGGGTTTCGGCCTCGCGGTAGCCGTGAGCGACTTCAATACCGACGGCTGGCCCGACCTCTACATTTCCAACGACTACAACGAGCAGGACTACTACTACCTCAACCGGGGCGACGGCAGCTTCCGCTCGGCCCTGGCGGAGGCCTTCGACCACGTTTCCCTCTTCTCGATGGGTGCCGATGCCGCCGACGTCAACAACGATGGCCTGACCGACCTGGTCACCCTCGATATGCTGCCGGCCGGTAACGAACGCATTAAGCTCACCGCCGGGGCCGATAACTACCAGAAGTTCCGCAGCCTGGTGGACCGCGATTTCTACTACCAGTACTCCCGCAATATGCTCCAGCTCAACCGGGGGGGCGGCACCTTCGCCGAAGTCGGCCAGCAGTGGGGGATGTCGAATACCGACTGGTCCTGGTCCGTTCTGGCCGGCGATCTCGACCTCGATGGCCACAAGGACCTCTTCGTGACCAACGGCTACGCCCGCGACTACACCAATATGGAGTTCCTCAACTACACCATGGCCGTGCAGACCCGGGCACGGGAAGGTGACGGGCAGGTCGATCAGATGGACGTCATCGCCAATATGCCCGCCATCCACGTGCCCAACTACGCCTTCTCCGGCACGCCCGACAGCGGCTTCGTCGACCGCTCCTCCGCCTGGGGCTTTTCGGAACCCTCCCTGTCCAACGGGGCCGCGCTGGCCGATCTGGACCGGGACGGTGATCTCGACGTGGTGGTCAGCAACGTCAACGCCCCGGCCGGCATCTACCGCAATACCACCGAGGCGCGCGTTTCCCTCACCGTCGATCTCACCGCGGCACCTCCCGCCCTGGCTATCGGGGCCCGGGTCACCGTCACGAGCGATTCCGCCGTACAGGTGCAGGAGTTTTATCCGGCGCGGGGCTTCCAATCTTCGGCCTACGTACCGCTTGTTTTCGGTTTGGGCGCGGACGTCCCGATAGCTATCGGGACAAATTCGGTGGAGGTCCGCTGGGCGGACGGTCGACGCTCTTCCTACGACCGGGTGCCCACGGGAAGCCGACTGCAACCCCTCCCCGATGCGGCTCAGCGGCCGGAAGCAAACCAGCCCGCCACTCTACCATCAACGGCACGACTGCAAATCGACACCCTCCCCTTCGTCCACCGCGAAGACCGCCGGAATGATTTCGACCTGCAGCGCTTACTCCCCTTCATGCTCTCCTACGAGGGGCCGGCCTTAGCGGGCTCGTCCGATGGAGCGTACCTTTTCCTGGGGGGAGCACGCGGTCAGGCTTCTACGATCCTTCGGCGGGTAGGCGATGAATACCAGCTCCTTCCCGCTCTAGAACTGGCCACCAGCGCCGACTACGAAGACACCGCCGCCGCCTTTGCCGACCTGGACGGCGATGGGGACGAGGACCTGATCGTTGGTAGTGCGGGCTACGATCTTTCACCGGAAAGCTTGCACCTGCGTCCGCGCCCCTACCGGAATGAAGATGGACGTTTCCTGCCCTGGAAGGGGTTACTACCCACCGACCTGTGCGTATCGGCCTCCGTCGTACTGCCCTTCGATGCCGACGGGGATGGTGATCAGGACCTCTTCATCGGTTCCCGCGTGGCCTCCGGTGATTTTCCGCTGGGGGGTACCTCCTATTTTCTGCAAAATGAGGGAACGGGGAGCTTTGCTACGGCCATCCCCCTGGACCTCGGTATGGTCACGGATGCCATCGCGGAAGACGTGAATGGGGACGGCAGCCCGGATTTGATCGTAAGCCGGCACTTCGGTACCGTGGCCGTCCTGCTGAACGATACGGGCACGTTTAGCGCAGACCGGAGTCGTAACCTTTCCCCGACCGGGCTGTGGAATACCCTTTACCCCATCGATCTCGACGGCGACGGCCGCACCGAACTCATCGCCGGCAACCTGGGCACCAACAATCAGCTAGCCGCCGTGAGCGAGGGGCCGATCGGGCTCTACCACGACCGCTTCTTCGGGGCCGACCAGCGCATTCCCATCCTGACCTACGTGCAGGACGGTCGCCGCTACCCCTTCGCGGCCCGCGACGAACTCGTGGAGGTACTCCCCAGCTTGAAAAAGCGCTTCCCGGACTACCTCGGTTACAGTACCGCGACCGTCCGGGACGTCTTCGGAGATGCCCTCGAAACCGCCGACCGACTGACGGCCGAAGAACTGCGGTCGGGCGTGCTATCGTTCGGGGAGGAGATGACCTTCACCCCCCTGCCGGCCGAAGCCCAACGGGCCCCCGTGCGGGCCGTTGCGGTGAGCGACCTGACCGGCGATAATGAGCCCGAATTGCTACTGGGCGGCAATCTCCTGCACACCCGCGTCCGGATCGGGCGGATGGACGCGAACCACTTGCAGGTGTACGCGATCGGTGCCGGGGGGGAGCTGAGGTACCGGTATGAGGTGGGGGTGCGGGGGGAGTTGGGTGGGCTACGGTCGGTCGGGTCGGGGCAGTTTATCGCCGCTTTTAGTGACGGGCCGGCACTTTGGATCAGGACGACTTCAGCTATTCGCTAAAACTGAAAGCCCGGGCCAATCCAGTAGCTGCCAGTTATACATGAGGGGATTATCGGGCTTAATTCAATCAAATGTAAGCTTAATGAGTAGATTTGAGTTAGTTCGGCTCGGAGGGGCTCAACACTAGGCGTGCTCAAGACAGTTCGCCTCGGAGAGGCTCAACCTAGGCGCGCTCCGGCAAAAACCGCCGCACCACCCGCTCGATCGTTAGCCCCTGCACGATGATCGAAAAGACGACCACCACGTAGGTCATCACCAGGAAGAGCTCCCGGTTCATCTCCTCGGTCAGCGTGAGGGCCAGGGCGATGGAGATGCCGCCCCGCAGACCGCCCCAGGTGAGCATGGCGTGGGTGCGGGGCACGAAGTCCAGCCGCCGCTCGAAGATCTTCACCGGGGCCCAGAGGGCGGCGTGGCGACCGAGCAGCACGATGGGGATGGCGAGCAGTCCGGCCAGCAGGTAGTCGCCCGCGTAGGTCAGGATGAGCATCTCCATACCGATGAGCACGAAGAGAATAGCATTGAGGAGGATGTCGATCAGCTCCCAGAATTTGTCCACGTACAGCTCCGTTTCCTCCGACATGGCCACCCCCCTCAGTCGGTCGTGGCCGATCAGGAGCCCCGCCGCCACCATCGCCAGGGGAGCGGAGAGGTGGAACATCTGGGCGATCACCGTGCCCCCCATCACGGCGGCCAGGGTCAGGATGATCTCGGTGCTGAAGTCGTCGATGCCCTTCATCAGCTTATAGGTGAGTAGGCCGATGCCGACGCCGAGCGCCAGCCCGCCGAAGACCTCCTGCCCGAACAAAATAGCAATGTCCGCCGGATCGACGGTCGCCCCCGAAGCCGCCGCGATCTGGTACAGCGTCAGGAAGATCACCACCCCGACCCCGTCGTTAAAGAGCGACTCGCCCACGATCTTGGTTTCCAGCTTCTTCGGTGCCCCCGCCTGCTTCAGGATGCCTAGTACGGCGATGGGGTCGGTGGGCGAAATGATGGCCCCGAAGAGCAGGCAGTACAGGTAGGCCGTCGGCATCCCCAGCAGCTGCAGCAGGAAGTAGGCCCCCGTGCCGATGAGCACCGTGCTCGTGATCACCCCCAGGGTAGCGAAGGAGATGATCGCCCCGGCCTGGGCCTTCAGGTCCTTAAAGTTGGTGTGCAGCGCCCCGGCGAAGAGCAGGAAGCTCAGCATATAGTCCATGAGCACCTCCTCGAAGTCGATCTCCCGGATCAGCCGGGCCTCGGCCCGCAGCAGCGTATCGTCGAAGTAGCTCAGCCCCAGCACCGCCAGAGTATACACCAGGGTGATCAGCATGAGCCCGATGGTAGCGGGCAGCTTGAGGAAGCGGGCGTTGAGGTAGCCGAAGAGGGCGGCCAGGAAGATGAGGCCGGCGATGATGGAGTAGGTGGACATGGTAAGGTAGAAAAGTCGGGGCGGGGACGCAGGTGCGATGGGAGCCGGGATAATTGCGGCAAATCGGTAGCTGTCGAAATCTATGGACTAATTTGGAAGGCAGCTATTTCCCCGGGTCACAATTTAGCCTGTCTGCGCGCATCCCCCGTTGCACCGGTCGGGTTATCGACTTCCTCATACCTAAAACTAACCTAACCATGCATGTGACTACGGCTTTTTTTGTGCTCTGCGGTCTGCTATCCTTCGTCAGTCTTCCCGCCCAGGGAACCATCGGTTATGAGATCGCTTTCCCCGATCTGACTTTCACCTTCCCCGTTGAGATTCAACCCGCCAATGATGGTACCGATCGTCTTTTCGTAGTAGAGCAAAGGGGGCGCATCCGGGTTTTTTCTTCCGCCCCGGGGACGTCCGTCGCAACGGACTTCCTGGATATGACCGACGCGGTCCGGTTATCCAGCGGACAGGAAAAGGGACTTCTGGGGCTTGCCTTTCACCCCGACTACGCCACCAACGGGTATTTCTATGTGTACTATACCCGGAAGAGCGAAGTAGAAGACGTCAACGTCGAACTGGTGCTGGCCCGCTACCGGGTCAGCGCAACGGACCCGAACGTGGCCGATCCCGATTCCCGACTGGAGATATTCAGTTTCGATAAGAACCAGTCTGACTCCAACCACAATGGCGGTAAAATCGCCTTCGGCAAGGATGGGTACCTCTATGCTTCCATCGGTGACGGCGGTGGGTCAGGAGACCCGCGGAGGAACGCACAGAATTTGAATACGGTCTTTGGTAGCGTCATTCGCATCGACGTTGATCTCGACGGGAATAACCCAATTGAAACAAATCCTGAACTACCCGACGGGAATTATGAGATTCCTCGGGATAACCCCCGCCTAGGCCAGGAGGGGCTGGACGAGCTGTTCGCCTGGGGCATCCGTAACACCTGGAAGTTTTCCCTCGACGCGGCGACCGGCCGGATGTGGGGCGGCGATGTTGGGCAGGGTCAATTTGAAGAGATCAACCTGCTGGAGAAGGGGGGGAACTATGGTTGGAACCGCTTTGAGGCCAATGACGTATTCCGCAAGTCGGTCTCATTGGTCACCAGCCCGGATATTAAGCCGGTGTATGCCTACAGTCACGATGACGGCGATAAATCCATCACCCTGGGGTATGTCTACCGGGGCCGGCTGAGCAACCCCGCCATCCAGGGCAAGTTGGTTTTCGGGGACTTTGTTTCCGGGCGGGTATGGGCTATGGACTACGATAACACCACGGGCGGGGGCACCGCGGAATTCCTGTTCCGGACCGACGGGCTGAGTATCTCCAGCTTCGGCCTCGACCCCGCCGGTGAGCTGTACTTCAGCGGCTACGGCCGTCAGGCTAATCTGTACCGAATCGTGGACGAGAATGACGATGGGACGACCGGCACCGATATCGACGGAATGGGAGAGTGGCAGCCAGTGGCCGGGGGCGTGGATGGCGTGGTGGAAGCCATCGCCCGGCGGGACAGCCTGTTGTACGTCGGCGGAAGCTTTACGCAAGCCGGGTCGGTCGCTGCCGGTAATGTGGCGGCCTTCGACCCCGGAGCGGGCTGGCGTGCCCTCGGAGCGGGAGCCGACGGGCGCGTCAGCGCGTTGGCGCTTGGGCCGGATGGCCGCCTTTACGCCGGCGGGGACTTCAGCCGCATCGGAGGGGTAGAGGCCAATAATATTGCCGTATGGGACGGGCAGAGCTGGCGGGCACTCGGCAAGGGGACGGACGGTGCCGTGCTCGTCCTGGAGGTCGGGTCCGACGGCACGGTGTACGCTGGCGGTGCCTTTGCCACCGCCGGTGGACAGACGGTCAATAACATGGCCAGCTGGACCGGAAATTGGGCTCCGCTGACCGACACCGAAACGCAAGCGGCGGGCACCAACAACGAGGTTCGATCAATCGCCTTCGATGAGAACGGAATCCTCTACGTTGGGGGCAACTTCGGCAGTGCCGGTGACCGTGCCGCAAACCGGATCGCCACCTACGACGGCTCGGTCTGGGGAACCCTCGGTGAAGGAACCAGCGGCTTTGTACAGGCTATCGCGATCACGGAAGAGACCGTCTACGCCGGCGGTAATTTCGCCCTGGCCGGCGGTGAAACCGTCAACCGCATCGCCCGCTGGAGCCGGACCGACTCCCTCTGGCAGACCGTGAGCGGCGGGGTGAGCGGAAATGTCAATGACCTGTTCATTTACGGCGACTACCTCTACCTCGGCGGCGGTTTCGAGACGGTGACCACCTCTTCCGGCGAAAGCCTCCGGGTCGGTAACGTAGTCCGCTGGAGCGCTGTCACGGAATGGCAGGCATTGGGTACGGACCGGGAGGTGGGGGCCGACAACCAAATCAATACCCTCGTTGCGACAGATAGCAGCGGGCTATATGCCGGCGGCAGCTTTTCGCGTACCGGGCGCGTGGAAGCTTTCGGTATCGCCCACTGGAACCGCCTGCGGCTTACTGACGGGGCCGTATACGAACTTCAGCCGCAGCACCGGCCGGATTTGCGACTGGATGTACAGGGTAGGGGCACCGCAGACGGGACGCAGGTGATCGGCTACGAGCGCCACGGCTCGGCGAACCAGCAGTGGACCTTCATTCGCGTCGGGGAAGACACGTACGAACTCGAGCCGCGAAACGCGCCCGGTCAACGACTTGACGTATCCGGTGCCGGTACGGCTAACGACGCCGGTGTCATTATCTGGCGGCGTAGCGGGGGGGCTAACCAAAGCTGGCGGGCTCTGCCCGTAGGGGATGGTACCTACCGTTTCGAGCCCGGCCACGCCCCGGGTAAGCGGCTGGACATCAAGCGGGTCGACGGGCAGGACCTCGCCCTGATTAGCGAACTGGATGGCGGGAACAGCCAGCGGTGGCGACTGTTTCCCGCTTCCGGTGACGATCAGGGCGTAGTGACTAGCACAGAGGCACCCGATTTGCTGGCAGACGAACAGGCCCGTACGGTCAGTATCTATCCGAACCCCGCCTCCCACCGGCTGACGGTAGAGAGTCTCGGCCCCTATCACCTCACGCTGTACGATGCGATGGGCCGGCCCGTGCTCGACGGCCACTATCCGGCGGGGGCCTCCGAGATAGCCGTGGATCGCTTTGCCGCCGGGATGTACGTCGTGCGCCTGGAGGCGGAGCGTGGGGGGGTGCTTACGCGGCGGGTGGTGGTGAAATAAGCATCTACCGGACCACCCGAATCTCTACCCGCCGGTTACCCTGCTTCCCCTCACTAGTTTCGTTGCTGGCGATGGGCAGGGTGTCCCCGTGGCCGACGCTTTCCATCCGGGTAGGTGCAACGGTGTGGCTGATGAGGTAGTACTTCACCGCGTCGGCGCGCTTCTGGGAGAGGAGCATATTGGAAGTCGTGCCGCCAACATTATCGGTATGGCCGGAAATTTCGATGTTGAGGTCGGGATACTGGGTGAGGGTGGCGGCCAGATCGTCCAGTTGGGAGTGGGAAGTCGAAAGCAGATCGTCGCTGCCGCTATCGAAGTAGATATTGTCGAGGATGACGCGCTTGTCAATGACCCGTTCTTTGTTTTTGGCTTCCTCCTTGAACTCCTCGTAGTCCATATAATCGGCGGCGGGGCCACGTGCGATGGTGGTGGTCGTCGCCGGCGTGGTGGACTGGGAAGATCGGCCGCCCTCCCCCGTGATCGGGATACTGGGCCACCTTAACTCGTAGTCACCGAAGTTTACATCTAGGCGGAGAAGCTCGGTCGCGCCGCGGGGCACCTCATTCAACACCAGGAAGAAGGGGAGGGACTCGACGGCGGGGATGGACTGTTGCCAGCCGGTGCGGTAGGTATCAGGAGTTGGATTTCGGTCATTTCCCATGGATACCTGTGTGACGGGGAGTACGCTACTCCGGTCGTCGTAGGCCGTGCCGCCCATTACGGTGAGGGGATAGGGCTCGACGTCGCGGTTAAAGGCATTGACTTTGACGTACACCTGCTCTCCTTTGCGCTGGGCTGAAATGACTTCGAAGGTCTGCTTGCCGGCGATCTGGCGGCGGGGGTTGTCGGTGTCTATACCATCCGGAAAATTGATTTCTCCATATTGGATCTCAAACTCCTGCTGGTGTACGGACTGAAGAATCCAATTAGCTCGAAGGAACTTCTTAGCGCGTCGATCTACATCCGGTATAACCACCTTAGCGTTCATGGGAATGCCGGAGGGTAGAGTGGCTTTAGCGCGTACGCCCTCCCTACATCTAAATTGATCTATGCCATTAGTATACCATATTCCTTTACCACAGCTCTGTGCGATGCACATTTCATTGGCCTGATAAAAATTGCCAAGGTCATCGTATATGGATGTCATGTCACCACAAGACTCCAGGACGCGATCCGTAGGCGCTAAATTGGTAATCTTGAAGTCCATCTCGACCAGTTCGCCCGATTTCCGCAGCTCAACCATCTCGAAGCGGAAGTTATTCATGACCACGGGAGCATTGATGTCTTGTCCGCCTGCTGGTCCGCCCCCGTAGCTGCCCCCGCCTCCTCTGCTACTTCCGCCACCACCGTAGGGGGGAGGATCGGTGGCGACATACTGCATGGGGGTGTTGAGGTCTAATTCCTGCATGGCTCCGATGAACTTGCCGCCCTTATCCAGATCACGCAGGGCCTTCTTCTCTTCCATTTCCTTCATGGCGGGCACGTAGAGTGCCATGGATACGCCGATCCGGAAGTAGTAATCGTTGCCCGGTTGAATATCTACCGTATGGGAGTCATAGATGACATCTTCTACCCCGAGTTTGACGACGAATTCCAGCTGCTGGGGCTCGCAGACGGTAGCGTGGTAGCGATCGCCCAAATTAACGATAGTGAGGGGCTGGCCGTCGCGCATCAGGAAGATGGTCGTGTCCTTTTGCAGGACGGAGTTGATTCGGTAGAAGTAGAGGTCGGCGCAATCTTGGGCGGATAGCGAAGCCGTGCCCGCAGATAGCAGGAATAGAAGGAGAAAGCGAATAGACATGTAATGGGCTTGTGTTCAGGCAGCGGTTGCCACCATAGTGTAGTGTGCCGTATAAAACTACGGTATCCATTTATATTCCGCCAAATGAGAAATACACTATTTCCATATTCCACGGATGGGTACGGAGCGCCCAGCGGCTCAATCCGTACCTTCCCCCCATGCTCCACCCCCACCACACCCCCGGCCGCCGCGAAGCCGGCTGCGACGAGGCCGGTCGGGGCTGTCTGGCCGGGCCCGTCTTCGCCGCCGCCGTCATTCTACCCCCCGGCTACTCGAATCCCGCTTTGAATGATTCGAAAAAACTTCGCACCTGCGACCGCGCCCAACTCCGCCGGGAAATTGAAGCCGACGCATTGGCTTGGTCCGTAGCCAGCTACACCGTGGCCGAGATCGACCGCCACAACATCTTCCGCAGCAGCTACCTGGCCATGCACCGGGCGCTGGACCGGCTAAGCGCCCACCCCGACTTCCTGCTCATTGACGGCAAGTTCTTCATCGACTACCCCGGTATCGACCACCTCTGCGTGATCAAGGGGGACGGGAAGTACCAGAGCATTGCCGCCGCCGGCATCCTGGCTAAGACCCACCGCGACGAGCACATGCAGCAGCTCCACGCCGCCTACCCCCAGTTTGGATGGGGTACGAACCAGGGCTACCCCACCAAAGCCCACCGGGCCGCTATCGCACGCTATGGGGCCACGGAGCACCACCGGAGGAGTTTTCGGCTGCTGGCGGGCGGCAAACAGTATGCCCTCTTCGGGGAAACCCCCGTTTGAGTACGTAGAACTACGTGTTTTGGATATGAGCGTATGGATATTACGTTCGCCGACCTTACCTATGCAGTAGCGAATTACGACAACTAGCCGATCTGAAGAGCTAAACCCCACATTCAAGTAAGCGAATTAGACACTGTGAGCAACACCCCTTTTAGGCCGAAATTGCCCTACCCGGCGGTTTCGGCTTTTTTTTACTGATCTTAGTCAGTACACAACATGTCTCATGGAACAACACGTCCCGAATCCGGTCGTCCAGGCCGCCGAAAACTGGCAGCGCTGCCCCTACGAGGAACTGCCCCGGGCATTTTATGCCTACAATAAGGAACTGATGCAGAGCGAGCGGGTAATGACCTACCGGCTGAGCGACCTCAAAGCCCTCTCCGCACTGACGGCGGATTGCAAGAGCCGCGAAGCCTTCCGTTTCGTCATCCACCTGGGGCTGCGCAGCCGCAAGCCGCGGCGCACCATCCCCAATACGCCTGACTTTCAGCTCTTCATTCAGGTACTGACCGACAAGGAAGACGAACCCAACGACTGCCACCCCCTGGAGTGGGTACCGAACAGCCAGTTCGGCAAGCGCACCGCCCGCAGTACCGAAAGCGGGGTGAATGCCATACCGGGGGCCAGCGCCTACCTCTTCGCCCAGGCCTGGCGGGAACTGCCGCACGAGAAACTGGCCATGCCCTTCACCGGCAGCATCCGCGAGCTGGGCCGGCGGGTGAAGTCCTTCACCCATTCCGCCCCGGTCAGCCAGAGCATCCGCGCCGATTTACTGGGCAGAGAAGATCGGACGATCACGGTACACCTGGGCGTCGGGCTGGCGGTCT
>CAZKPE010000100.1:6468-13295 GCA_964554545.1 uncultured Lewinella sp. | reverse complement strand
AAACTCGGCGCCAGCTTCGAAATGCCCAGCGAGAGCGTGGACGGCATGAGCCCCGAGGCGGTCCACGAAGCCGTCAGCCGCGCCGCCGAGCACATCCGCGCCGGCAAGGGCCCGTACTACCTCGAGATCAAGACCTACCGCTACAAGGGCCACTCCGTCTCCGACCCCGCCCGCTACCGCGAGAAGGACGAGGTGAAGACCTACCAGCAGCGCGACCCGATTAAGGTTACCGAAAAGACCATCCTGGAAAACGGACTGGCCACCGAAGAGGAGATCAAGGCTATAAAGGACGCCGTAAAGGAGGAAATCGCCGAGGCCGCCCAGTTCGCCGCCGACAGTCCGATCCCCGACGGAGCCGAGCTCTACAGCGACAACTACAGTAAGCCCTACCCCTTCCTTACTTAAAGTCACCGCCGCCCCTTATCTTTGCGCGACTTTTCCGGCCGGGGGCTGCCCCGTCGGTAATGCAAGCGTACTATGGCAAGAAAGAATAACATCGGCCGCCGGCCCACCGGAACTCCCAATCGCGGTCGCCGGGCCCAACCCGACACGGCCCCCATCGGGGAGGGCGACGATACCTTGGTCGACATCGTAGAAGTGCGGGACCAGGGCCTCGATTTCTTCGAGCGCAACCGCAAACCCCTCATTTTTGGCGTGGTGGCCCTGATCGTCTTGGTGGCCGGTGGACTACTTTACCAGACTTTCATCAAAACCCCGGCCGAACGCAACGCCGCCGAGCAAATGCAACAGGCCCAGTACCAGTTCGAGCAGGATAGCTTCAGCCTCGCCCTGACCAACCCCGGACAGGGCTACCCCGGCTTTCTCGACATCGCCGAGGAATACTCCGGCACCGCCGCCGGCAATCTGGCTAACTACTACATCGCCGTCAGCTACCTCAACCTGGGCAAGTACGAAGCGGCCCTGGATTACCTCCAGGACTTTGATGCCGACGGCGAACTCCTGCCGACCATGAAGGCCGGTGTCATGGGCGATCTCTACAGCGAATTGGGTGATTTCGAAGCCGCCATCGACAGCTACGAGGAAGCCGTGGATGAGGCCGACGAAAACTACATCACCGGTGGCTACTACCTCAATAAGCTCGGCTTGCTCCTTCGCCAACAGGGACGTACGGACGAAGCCCTGGCCGCCTTCCGTCGCCTGAAAGCCGACTACGGAGCCAGCCCCGAAGCCGCCGAAGCCGATAAATACATTACCCTCCTGGAGGGACAAGGATAGATCAGGCCCCGAATTGCCGGTGCAATAACCGCAGGGTCTTCAGTTTCTTCCCCCCGTCATCGTAGACCGAGATGAGGTACAGCCCGTCCGGCAAACTGTGGATGTCAAAACCATCGGCACCGGCATCTCCCTCGAAATTGCGAAGTTGACGACCGAGGGTATTGGTCACCTCTACTCTACCAACACGTGTGCCCCGCGGTGCTTCCACGAAAAAGCGGTCCGTAGCGGGGTTCGGGTACAGCCGAACGGTGGTCACGGGCGGACGGGATTCCGGCGCAACCGAATCGTCCGGTGCCTCATCCTGAATAACGCGGGCCGTCACCGTGGCCGTAGCCAGTACTTTACCCGGTAGCGTAAGGTCGGAAAAACGCAGTTCCGTGCTTCCGCGTCCGGTTACGCCATCAGGCCGCAGGACGACAAAGAAGGTAGCTGACTGTCCGGGCCCGAGGGAAATAGCCCGGCCGCTGGCCTGTTCGTCTTCCGACAGGACGTAAGGGGCACTTCGACTGAGCCGGTCAAGCGTGCGGAACGACCACGAGCGGGGCCGCTCCTTCCCGACCGTCTCCCGGATGAGCTGCAGCGTACGTCCGGAGTTGTTCGTAACGACAATGGTCGTGACGTCCTCAAAATCCTCATCCAGATTATCCACCCGGATCTCCTTGTTCACATCCGCCGGTTCCACCCGCAACGTAGCACCGGATTGCGCCGTCAGCCATAGGCCGGATAGAAGGGCGAGTAAGAATAACGACAAGCGCATAGGGTGATTGATCGGGGCCGGTTTGCAAAAGTAACCCGGAATGGGGGAGGAGGTTTTTTAGACCACTAACCTACCTTTACCCCCATGAAGGTATCACGCAACTGGCTCACCGACTACATCGACCTCACCCTGCCCCCCGAACGCATCGCCGAAGTGCTCACCGGGACCGGACTGGAAGTGGAAGGAATGGAAACTGTGGAAGCCATACCCGGCGGACTGGAAGGCATCGTCGTCGGAAACGTACTGACCTGCGGGGAACACCCCGGAGCCGACCGACTTTCGCTGACTTCGGTGGATATCGGAACCGGGGAACCCGTCTCCATCGTCTGCGGGGCCCCGAACGTGGCGGCCGGACAGTACGTGCTGGTAGCCACGGTCGGCACCACACTCTATCCTACGGCCGCAGAACCTTTCAAGATCAAAAAGGGGAAGATCCGCGGAGAAGTCAGCGAAGGAATGATCTGCGCCGAGGACGAGATCGGTCTTGGAAACAGCCACGACGGCATCCTCGTCCTGGATCGTGCCTACCCCCCCGGTACCCCCGCCGCGGAAGTCTTCGATCTGCAGTCGGACCACGTCTACGAGATCGGCCTTACGCCCAACCGCTCGGACGCCACCCACCACCTGGGCGTTGCCTTCGATCTGGCGGCCGCACTGAGCGTACAGGAAAAAGAACCGGTAAGCGTTCGGCAGCCCGGTACCGCAAAGTTTACCGCTGGCCCCGCACCTGCGCCCCGCGCCCACATCCCCGAACCTCAACTGGCCCCCCGCTACGCCGGCCTGGTCATCGAGAACCTGAAGGTGGCAACCAGCCCCGACTGGCTCCGCGCCCGCCTCAACGCCATCGGGGTACGGCCCATCAATAATGTGGTCGACGTTACGAATTACGTGCTGCACGAACTCGGCCAGCCCCTGCATGCCTTCGATTTGGATAAGATTGCCGGGGGGGAGATCATCGTTACCACCCTGGCGGAGGGCACCCCCTTCACCACCCTCGATGGCGTAGAACGAATACTGACGGCGGACGACCTCATGATCTGCGACGGGGAGAAAAACCCCATGTGCCTGGCCGGTATCTTCGGCGGGGCCGGGAGCGGCGTGACGGAAAGGACCACACGCATCTTCCTGGAAAGCGCCCACTTCGACGCCGGAAGCGTACGCCGTAGCAGTATGCACCACAACCTGCGCACTGACGCCGCCCGGATTTTCGAAAAGGGCAGCGACCCGAACGTGGTCGTCAAGGCCCTGGAACGGGCCGCTCTGCTGCTCCAGGAAGTAGCCGGGGGAGAGGTGACCCACCAGCTACTCGATCATTACCCGGAGCCCGTCCAGCCCGTAAAGGTTGAAGTCCGTTATGATCGCGTTGACCGTCTGATTGGCGTGGAACTGGGTAAAGACACGATTCACACCATCCTGGAATCAATGGATATGGAGATCGTGGACCGGCAGGACGACCGCTTCACGGTAGCCGTGCCAACCAACAAGGTCGACGTGACCCGTGAAGTCGACGTGATCGAGGAGCTCCTGCGTATCTACGGTTTTAATAACATCCCCGAACCCGCTACGATCACCACGGCAATGGTGGTGGCCCCCCGCCCCGACCCGAATGCCCTGCGCGAACTGGTCGGTGACTTGCTGGCCGCGAACGGCTTCCTGGAAACAATGGCGCTGAGCCTGTCCGAAAGCCGCTTCTACCCCGACCGCGATGACCTGGTCGGCATCCAGAATACGAGCAACGTTCATCTGGATGTCCTGCGGCCCGACCTGCTCCAGTCAGCACTGGGTACCGTGAGCCACAACCTGGCCTTCAGTCAGCGCGACCTGCGGCTCTTCGAGTTCGGCCGGAGCTACCGCGTGGATGGGAAAACCTACGGGGAGGAGAATCATCTGAGCCTCACCCTGACCGGCCAGCGTGAAGCCGAGAGCTGGCACGATACCGGTAGTACGGAGACTAACTTCTATACCCTGAAAGCGGCCGTGGAACTCGTTCTGCAACGGCTGGGTATCGACAATTACCGGACGGCGGAAGCACCGCAAGACCCCTTCAGCTACGGGCAGCGCTACCACAAAGGTCCGGTCGTGCTCGTGGATTTTGGCGCGGTCGCAGGTGCGGAGTTGGAACGGGCGGATATAAAGCAGCCGGTGTTGTTCGCTGATTTTCATTGGGATAACCTACTACGCGTACTCCCTAAAAAACCGATACGGGTCGCGACACCGGGGAAATACCCGACCGTGCGTCGCGATCTGGCTCTGGTACTCGAGGCCGGGATACATTTCGCCGAGATCGAGCGGATCGCCCGCAAAGTCGGCAAGCAACTGATCGCGGAGGTGAACCTCTTCGACGTCTACCGCAACGAAGAGCAGCTGGGGGCCGGTAAGAAGAGCTACGCCGTAAGTTTCCTCTTCGCCAGCGACGAACGCACCCTGCGCGACCAGGAGGTGGACAAAGTGATGCAGCGGATGGAGCAGCAACTGGCGAAGCAATTGGGTGCCGGGGTTCGGCGTTAATGGCTACCTTCACCGCATTATATAATAGCAAAGCATGTCACCGGCCAATCAACTTGACGGTCTCGAAATCAAATTGCGGCAGCTCGCCGCCAAGGTAGACCGACAGCAGGCCCAGCACGCGGCGGTGGTCGCCGAGAACGAGCGCCTGCAGCGGGAGCTGGACCGGCAGTCGGGCATGGTCGATACCCTCCGCGAGAAGCTGAGCCGGGCTAACGGTACCCAGCATACGGGGGGCGCTGAACCCTCGGCGGAACAGCGGGAAACCCTGGCATACTGTCTGCAAGAGGTTGACCGCTGTCTGGACTGGCTAAAACGCAACTGAGCATGGCATCCGAGTCCGACAACAAGCCCATTCAGGTCGTCATCGCCGGCCGCCCGTACCCCATTCGCGTTTCGGAAGCAGAGGAGGAGGGGCTGCGTGCCCTGGTCGTCGAAATTAACAACCGCTTCAACGACTTCCAGATGCGCTACCGCGATCGCGACAAGCAGGACTGCCTCGTGATGACGCTGCTGACCTACGCCAGCGAATTGCGGAATGCT
Source organism: uncultured Lewinella sp. (assembly GCA_964554545.1). Taxonomy (GTDB): domain Bacteria; phylum Bacteroidota; class Bacteroidia; order Chitinophagales; family Saprospiraceae; genus Neolewinella. Next base: position 8,254 of record CAZKPE010000100.1, on the reverse strand, counting down.
CGTGAATCGGTAGCCAGCGAGTCGGAGGAGGCCATCGGCAGCCGGCTGGCCCAGCTGAACGAGCTGGTCGAAGGGATGCTGTGACGTCTTTGCTTCCCACAATCAAAACCACCAATGGAAATCATCATCGGGCTCGTTATCGGGCTCCTCATCGGGGCCGCCGCGGCCTACTTCATCTTCGGTAACAAAGCCAAAGCACAGGACGAGACCCACAAGCAGGAAGCGGAAAAGCTACTGGCCGAAGCCCGACTGAAGGCCGAAAAGGAAGTCGCCGATGCCAAACTAAAGGCCGAACAGACCTTCACCGAATACAAGGAGAAGCAGGAGGCCTTCAAAAAGCAGAAGATCGCCGAAAGCCGCGAGAAATTCGCCCGCTACAAGGAAGAATTCAAGCAGGAGAAGGCCGAGGAGCTGGTCGAACTCCGCCAGAAGCGCGAAGCCCTCAAGGAGGAACAGGCCAGTATGAAGGAGGAACGGGCCACCTTCAAAGCCGAGCTCGACGAGGTCCTCAGGGCCAAGGAAAGCTTCGCCCAGCGCGAGCAGGAAATCCAGAACCGCCGCCATGACCTGGAGCAGGAGATCGAACGCACCCGCGAAAAGCAGGCCGAACTCGACACCCAGCACGACCGCTTCACCCAGGAACTGGAAACTATCGCCGGACTGAGCCAGTCGGATGCCAAGCAGCGGCTGCTGGAAGAAGTACGGGCCAGAGCCGAGAACGATGCCCTCAGCCTGCGTCGGGAGCTCCTCGAAGAAGCGAAGGAGGATGCCGCTAAGGATGCCCGCAAGGTCGTGATCAACACCATCCAGCGGATGTGCGCCGAGATGACGATCGAGAATACCGTCTCGGTCTTCAGCCTGGACAATGACAACGTCAAGGGGCAGATTATCGGCCGGGAGGGCCGCAACATCCGCGCCATCGAAGCCGCCACCGGGGCCGAACTGGTCGTCGACGACACCCCCGAGACCATTGTGATCTCCAGCTTCGATCCCATCCGCCGGGAAGTCGCCCGCCTGTCGCTGAAGCGGCTGGTCACCGACGGCCGTATCCACCCCGCCCGTATCGAAGAGGTGGTCAACAAGACGCGGAAGGAACTGGAGCAGGGCATCAAGGAGATCGGCCAGAAGACCGTCATCGAGCTCGACATTCACGGGCTGCCCGCCGAGCTGGTTCGCATGGTCGGCCGGATGCGCTACCGCAGCAGCTACGGACAAAACCTGCTCAAGCACAGCGTCGAGACCGCCCACCTCTGCGCGGTCATGGCCGCCGAAATGGGCCTGAACAAGAAGCAGGTCAAACTCGCCAAGCGGGCCGGCCTGCTCCACGACATCGGGAAGGTCGCCGACGAGGACAACGAGCTCAGCCACGCCCTCTACGGGATGCAGATGGCCGAAAAACTGAACGAGCACCCGATTGTCGTCAATGCCATCGGCGCCCACCACGATGAGGTCGAGATGACCAATATCATCTCCCCCATCATCCAGGCCTGTGACGCAATCAGCGGTGCCCGCCCCGGTGCCCGCCGCGAAATCCTGGAAGGCTATATCAAGCGGATCAAGGAACTTGAGGACATTGCCACGAAGAACGAGGGCGTCACCTCCGCCTTCGCCATGCAGGCCGGTCGCGAACTCCGCGTCATGGTCGAGGCCGATAAGGTCAGCGACGTGCACGCCGACGAACTGAGCTTCCGCATAAGCCAGGAGATTCAGGAAACGATGCAGTACCCCGGCCAGATCAAGGTGATGGTCATCCGCGAAACCCGCTCGGTAGCTTACGCCCGCTAAC
>CAZKPE010000100.1:0-6368 GCA_964554545.1 uncultured Lewinella sp. | reverse complement strand
CCAGATCGAAGCGTAGGGGCCAGCCCAGGTCCGCCAGTACCCCCAATGAAATGGGGCCGGGGTCCCGCACGGCCTCCCCGTTCGCGATGGAGGGCGTCATCAGGGCATTTTCGGTGCCGCCCCGGTAGGCCCGCTCGTCCAGGTGACTGACGCTGCTACCCACGTCGAAGGTTTCGGGGGCGAAGAGGGGGACCAATTCGCCTCCGTTGCGGCTGACCGCCGAGTCGCCGGAAAAGTCGAGCCGCTCGATCACCGCACCCAGTAGGGCGGTACTGGGACTGGGGAAGCGCACGGCGTCGGTCAGTTCCAGCCCCGGCGGCGTTTCCAGGAACAGATCGTAAACGATGAACCGGTTGTCGAAGCCAATGCTGACTGTCGTGTCCGATATACTATCGATACTGCTCAAAAAACCCAGGCCGTGGCCGAGTTCGTGTAAGATGACGGTGGCCAGATCGATGCGGTTGCGGGGCACCCGCCCGTTGAAGTCGAAGTTCCAGTTCGCCGTGCTGTTGACCACCACGTTGATATCGGGCTCGTCGGGCTCGTTCAGCTCCTCACCGACAATCGCTTCGGCCAAAGCCACGGGGTACCAAATGTCGGGGTCGATGGTAGTGGAGAAGGAACGGAAGATGGTACCGGGCCCGGCGCTGGCGAGAAGCCGTTCGTCTCCCTCGTCGCGCCAGTCAATGTCGACCCGGATGGGTACCTCTGAATCGAGGTAACTTCCCCAGATGTCGGCGGCGAAGCGCATAGCGGCTTCCGCTTCCGGGGGTACGTTATCGGAAAAATTGAGGTCGAAGGTGGTCAGGATAGTTGACTGCCCGCTAAGAAAAGGACCGGGAGCGGATATGGTGGCCTCGGTCGTATCCCCATTTGTGGAGCAGGTGATGCCGTAGCCCGCCCATTCCACCGCCTGGGCCGTCAGGCCAGCTATCCAGAGGGTGAAGAATAAGGGTAGAAGCAGTTGCACCCCCCGCATCACTCGAAGATCTTTTCCGTATCGCTGTAGTCCAACGATTCGGCTTCGGCGTATTCGATGGCCCGGCGGGCCGTGGCTTCGGCTTTCTCCTGCTGCCCGGTCTTTTGATAGAGCCAGGCCAGGGTGTCCAGATTCGGGTAGTAGGTATGGAGTTCGACCGAGCGCTCGGCCCAGGCGAGGGCCTGGGCAAGCTGGTCTGGGTCGGTGGCGTGCTCGTAGAAGTTCCAGGCCACGCCGTTCAGTACGGCGAAATCATCGGAGGGGTACTCGGTGTAGTAGGCCATCGCCGCCGGCAGGTAATCGTCCATATTCTGGGTGCGCTCGAAGTACAGCATCTGGTAATGCGCCTTGAGCTGTTCGCCCAGATCACCCGCCCGGCGGTCGTAGTAGCTCGCTAGGGCTTCCGGTTTGGCAAGACTGCGCAAACGGTTGCTGCGATGGTAGTCGTTGATGAGGGCGTTCTGTACGACGGAGGTCACTATTCCGGCCCCCGCCCGCGCTTCGAGTTCTCGGGCGTGCTCGATGAGGTAGCGCATCCGCTTGTCGCCGACGGCCCCGGGGCTGGCGAGTAGAAGCTTCAGGTTGTCGGCACTGCCCCAGTCTTTCTGACCGTCCAGGTAGTCTTCGATCACGGCGTCAGCTAGCTGTTGCTCGTAGTTTTGGGTCAGCATCTCGGCGTAAGCGCGAATGAAGTCGGGATCGCGATCGCCCCCTTCGTGGCGGCTGCGCATCGCGCCCATACTTTGATCGGAGGTGGCAATGTCGGCCAGTTCCAGCAGGGCGGGCTTGGGGATGTAGCCGAGCCCCTTATGCACGAGTTCGCCCATTCCGTTCAGGAAGAGGTAGGTGGGGTAGGCCGTCACCGCATACTTTTCGGCGATTCGCTTGCCCTCACCCTTCTCCATGTCGAACTTGGCATTGATGAAGCGTTCGTTGTAGACCGCTCCGACCTTCGGGTCGGAGAAAACCTTGGCGTCCATCAGTTTACAGGGCCCGCACCAGGTGGTGTAGGCATCCACGAAGATCAGCTTGTTTTCAGCCTGGGCCTGGCTGAGGAGTTCGGCCAGCGGGCGTTTCTGGAAGTCGATGCCGGTGGTATCCTGAGCGAAGAGCAGGGGGGAGCACAGCAGGAGTAAGTAGGTGAATCGCATGGGAGGGCTTCGGATTTGGGGGTGATGGGTTTAACGTTCCGGCCAGGGGGCATGTTGCCGACCGCTAACTACCCAGATCGTCATACCGGGGTGCCCAGCCAGTAGCCCGCAGCAGGCTGGAATCGACCGTTTTCCGATCCCCACCTCCCGCGATCCATCGCTTTTCGGTACTTCCGGCCCGGCGCAGCAGTTCGTCATAAAACGTTCTTTTCGGCGGATGTGCCGCGGCGCAGACGTTGAAGGTACCCGTAATGTCGGAAATGATGACGTGGTGAATAGCCGACAGTACGTCTTCCCGGTGGACGAGATTGACCGGCGCATCGGCCTCCGGGATCGCCTCTCTATTCCGAAAGAAGTTGGTCGGGTCTCGATCGGGGCCGTACAGCCCGGCTAATCGCAGGATGGTCAGCCGGGAGCAATGGGTCATGAAAAAGCGTTCCGCGGCTAGGACCGCACGACCAGAATGCGTGCCTGGTGCGGGCGGCGTGATTTCGCTGGCGCCCCGATAGCTATCAGGGTAGGTGCCATCACCGTACACCCCGGTGCTGCTGGTGAAGATCAGGTGGAGCCGGTCCAGAAAAGGGGATAGGCAACGAATCTTTTCCAGGTAGTCGGCCGGGGCAAGTTCACCGAGCCGCCGACCGCCCGGGGGCAGGGTGAAAACGAGGACATCGGCGTTTTCAAGGAAGGGGGTAAGGGTTTCCGGACCGGCGGGCAGATCGACGGGGTAGGGCGTCCCCCCGGCCCGGCGAATGGCTCGTTCGGCTTCCTGCGAACGGTAGCTGCCCCGTACAATCAACCCCGCCGCAGCCAGCTTTCCGACCAGCGGAAGGCCCAGCCAGCCCGTACCCAAAATGGCGATGTCACGAACTTGCACCCGGCAAAGGTAAGGCATCCGACAGTGTGTAAATACATGTAATCAAAATAGTTAGTATTGATTAATAAAGAGGATTGTTGGACTAATTTGATTGTAAAAATGAGGGATATTCCGTAAATTTGTGTCAACAATGACGGCAGACAGAACCGGCTCTCCGCGAGCCACCGCGTAACATGTTTTGAGTGAGTATTTACGGGAGGAGGGCAGTTGGTCCTCCTTTCCTTTTTCGTTGCACCTGCGGCGAAACTTGCCCGGAATGCTTCCGGGATCAGGGGGGGTAACCGCTTCGTGGTTTGTAGTCGCCCGCCGTCGGCTCGTCGTACTATTGCACCGATGAACGAACTAGCCGAACGATTCCGCCAGGAAACCGGTAGCACCCACTACCTCACCGCCGACGATCAGGTCGGCGTGCAGCGGTACCTGGAAGCAGTAGACTACCTGATCCCCAACGAGCAGGTGATCGCCGTAGCTTCCGCCGGGGAGGGAAATATGAACCTGACGCTGCGGGTAGTGACCAACCACCGCCGCTTCGTCCTGAAACAGTCCCGGCCCTGGGTCGCCAAATTTCCCCAACTCGATGCACCGGTGGAGCGAGTGCTCGTCGAGAGCGCTTTCCACCGGGCCATTGGCGGGGAGTCTTATCTCCTGGGGCGGATGCCTGAAATTATCAAGACCGATTCGGAGAACTACGTCCTGTTAATGGAGGACCTCGGGGCGGCGGACGACCTGACCATTGCCTATGAGGAGACCATTGGGGTCAGCCGCACCCAACTCAATGTACTGCTCACCTTTGCCGGGCGGCTTCACCGGCTGGGGCCGACCGATTTTCCGGACAACAACGCCCTGCGCCGGCTCAACCACGCCCACATTTTCGATCTACCCTTTCGGGAAGACAACGGTTTCCCCCTCGATGCCATCTATCCGGGGTTGGGGGAAGTGGCGCGCCCTTTTCAGCACGATGACCGGTTGCGGATCGAGGCGGCCCGCCTGGGGGAAATCTACCTGGCGACCGGCCCCTGCCTCATTCACGGCGACTATTATCCGGGCAGCTTCCTGGACGCCGACGATCGGGTGTACGTCATCGATGCCGAATTCGCTCATTTGGGCCGGCCGGAGTTCGATATCGGGGTACTGATGGCCCATCTGCTACTGAGCCGGAGTACGGAGAAACGGATCCGGCAGATCGATACCGACTACGACAAGCCTTCCGGCTTCGACAGCGGGCTGGCAAGACGGTTTTGCTACATAGAGATCATACGCCGGCTGATCGGCATTGCCCAGTTGCCGGTGGAGCTGAGCCTGGACGAGCGGAAAAGCCTGCTGGAGCGTGCCCGGATGGGGCTGCGGTAGCTCAACCCGTCCGGCTGCCCGTCCGTTCTAGCCAGACCGGCGCGTGACAAAATGGCCGTTGTCCGGCTTTGGCGTGTTATTCGTACAGTTTGCACCTGTCCCGATAGCTATCGGGACCGCCCCTAGTCTATAAATTGGAAGAGCATGTTTGAGGCCCTAAAGAGATTATTCGGTTCGAAGCAGGACCGCGACGTTGCCGCCTATCAGCCGGTGGTGGACGAGATCAACGCGGTTTACGATACCCTGCAGGGCCTTTCCAACGACGAGCTCCGCAACCGGACGGACACCTTCCGGGAACGCATCGACGAGTACCTCTCCGGCATCGATGCCGAGATCGAGCAGCTGAAGGAGGACGCCGAGGCCGAACCCGACTTCCGCAAAAAGGACGACATCTACAAAGAAGTCGACCAACTGGAAGAACAACGGAACGAAGAACTCGAAACCGTACTCAAAGAACTCCTGCCGGCCGCCTTCGCCACCGTGAAGGAAGCCGCCCGCCGCTTCACCGAGGGGCCGCTGACCATGACCGCTACCGATGCCGACCGCGAACTGGCCGCGAAGAAGGACTACATCACGATCGATGAAAACGGGCAGGCCACCTACCAGGATAAGTGGATGGCCGCCGGCGGGGAGATCGACTGGCAGATGGTGCACTACGACGTGCAGCTCATCGGCGGACAGGTACTCCACGACGGCAAGATCGCCGAGATGCAGACCGGTGAGGGTAAGACGCTGGTGGCCACCCTGCCCGCCTACCTGAACGGGCTGAGCGGCCGCGGCGTGCACGTCGTAACGGTCAACAACTACCTCGCGCGACGGGACGCCGAGTGGATCGGCCCGGTGATGGAGTTCCTGAAGCTCAGTATCGACTGCATCGACAACTACCGCCCCCACAGCCCCGAGCGGGTGAAGGCCTACGCCGCTGACATTACTTACGGGACGAACAACGAGTTCGGCTTCGACTACCTGCGCGACAATATGGTGCGGGCCACGGCCGACAAGGTGCAACGCCACCACCACTTCGCCATGATCGACGAGGTGGATTCGGTGCTGATCGACGATGCCCGTACGCCGCTGATTATCTCCGGCCCCATTACCAATAATGCCGACGACCAGGACTATCTGGAACTGCGGCCCGCCATCGAGAAGCTGATCGCCGTACAGCAACGCACCGCCAACCGCTTCCTGAGCGAAGCGAAGAAGCTCTTCAAGGAGGGGTACCACGGCCCCGAGGAGGGGGAGGCCGGTCTCGCTCTTTACCGCGCCTACCGCGCCTACCCCAAGAGCCGCCCCCTGATCAAGTTCCTGAGCCAGGAGGGCGTACGGGTACTGCTACAAAAGACCGAGAACACCTACATGTCGGAGAACAACAAGCGGATGCCCGAGGTGGACGCCGAGTTGTACTTCACCATCGACGAGAAGAACCGGCAGGTGGACCTGACCGATAAGGGCACCGATTTTCTCAGCAAGTACAACGAAGACCCCCAGTTCTTCATCCTCAACGATTTGGCCACCAGCATGGCCGAGGTGGAAAAGCGGGACGACCTGAATAAGGAAGAGAAGGCACTGGAGAAGAATAAACTGGCGGCCGACTTCGGCGTCAAATCCAAGCGACTACACGCCATCAGCCAGCTGCTGAAGGCCTACGCCCTCTTCGAGCGGGACTCGGAGTACGTCGTCATGGACGGGCAGGTGAAGATCGTCGACGAGCAGACCGGCCGCATGATGGAGGGTCGCCGCTACTCCGACGGGCTGCACCAGGCCCTGGAGGCCAAGGAGAACGTGAAGGTGGGCGAGCTGACGCAGACCTACGCCACCGTGACCCTGCAGAATTACTTCCGCATGTACCACAAGCTGGCCGGTATGACCGGTACGGCCGAGACGGAGGCCGGAGAGTTCTGGGAGATCTACAAGCTCGACGTGGTGGTCATCCCCACCAACCGCCCCATCCAGCGCGACGACCGCAACGACCTGATCTATAAGACCGACCGGGAAAAATTCAACGCCGTCA
>CAZKPE010000099.1:0-13403 GCA_964554545.1 uncultured Lewinella sp. | reverse complement strand
CTACCCTTCCCCAGCCCCTCCACCGTAATCTCGATCTACAGCGATAGCTACGACGACGTGCCGGTGAGCACCCTCTTCACGGAGTGGAGCATGGCGCAGCAAAACGAAGTCATGATCGACGGGAATGCTACCCTGCGCTACGACAACCTGAACTTCACCGGTATCGAAACGACCGGAGAAAATGCGCTCGACCTCGTAGCCGCCGGTATGACCCACATGCGCCTGGACTACTACTCTGTCAATGCCGACACCTTCCAGGTCAAACTGGTGGATTTTGGTGGCGACGGCTTTACCGGCAATGGGGGCGACCCCGAGTTCGAGGTGGTATATGAAGCCACCATGGGCGAGTGGGTCAGTCTGGACATCCCCCTGACCGACTTCGAGAACGTACCGCTCACGGACGTACAGCAGATCGTTCTTTCGGCACGCCCCGCCGGTGGAGCCACCGTGTACGTGGATAATATTTTCTTCTACGATGCCACCTCTACCGCGACCCGGGAAGTCGAGACCGGCGTGCTGGGTGCCTTCCCCAATCCGGCAGGCATCAGCACGACCATAACCGCCCCCCGGGAGATGGAAAGCCTGACGCTGTTCGACGCTGCCGGTCGGGTGGTAGGCCAGTACCGGCCGCGTACCGAGCGCTTCGAGCTCCCGACGGCCGAACTGCGTCCTGGTCTGTACGTGGCGTTGGCGACCACTACCGAGGGTCGGTACGCCGTCCGGCTGAGTAAGCGGTAGTCTTCTGCTGCCACGGCCCTGATGAAAGCCCCCTGCTCCTGGTGAGTGGGGGGCTTTTATCTTTTGGTTGGTAGACTCCCCTCACTCCCCGCCCCTTCTCCGGGGGAGAGGGAAGTCTGAGTGTTCATCATCAACTGCAGGGCAGTTAAATCGAGGACTCGTTCCTCCGAATTCAATACGGATTGTTCCTTCCTGCTTCAAGAAAGGAGAATCGAGTAGTGAAATTGCCATACATGATTGCCAATAGATCTCGGGGTGCAACCCCTCGACCGGGGGCTCGTCCTTCCATCGAATGCGGGCCGCGATAAGTCGAATCCATTCGTGCGGCGGACCGGCCCATCCCCATTATTGCCGCGTACCCAGCGACTTCTACTATGATCGACTTTACCCGCTTCTCTTTCCTTACCGTATTTCTCTGCACCTGCGTCCCCGCCCTCCCCTTCGCCCAGAACGCGAGCGTGAGCGGACGGCTGCTGACCGAGCAGGGACCCGCCGAGTTTGCCAACGTCGTCTTGCTCGGCGCAAGCGACTCCACCGTTCTGAAACTGGAACTCGCCGGTGAGGACGGCCGCTTTGCCTTTACGAAGCTGGACTCCGGCCGCTACTTCCTGCGTACGACGGGGATCGGATTGCCGCAGGTGGACCATCCCGCCTTCGACTTATCGGAGAACCAGGTCCTGGCCCTGCCCGATTACCGGCTGGACGCCACGGCCACCGACCTGGAAACCATCGAGGTGACCGCCCGCAAACCCTTCCTGGAACAAAAAGCGGGTATGCTGGTGGTGAACGTCGACCAGTCCATAACCGGACAGGGGGGAAGCGTGACCGATCTGCTCAAAAAGGTGCCGGGTATCGTCATTGCCGGTGACCGCATCAGCATGGCCGGCCGCAGCGGAATCACCATTCTCATCGACGGCCGACCCACGAAGTACCTGGACATCAACAGCCTGCTGCGCGACATGCCGGCCGACAACATCAAATCGATCGAGGTAATCAGTCAACCGGGGGCTGCCTACGACGCCGAGGGCAATGGCGGGGTGATCAATATCGTACTGAAGAAGAACAGCCTGCTGGGCACCAACGGACAGGTCTACGTCGGCGGCGGCTACGGCGAGCGCCCCAAATACCGGGCCGGCGGGCAGCTGAGCCACCAGTCCGGGGGGCTGAACCTCACCGGGGGGCTGGCCTACAACCACCGGGAGTGGATCGAGGGGCTCGACCTGGTCCGCCAGTTTCCCGACCGCACCTTCGACCAGAACAACAACAGCTACGGTACCCCCGACAGCTACCAGGCGCGGCTGGGCGCGGACTACGACTTCAACGACCGCCACCGGCTGGGCGTCAATGGCCGGTACAGCTTCGGACAGAGCCCCGTGCGGGGGGAGAATCGGACCCGCATCCTGGACCGGGAGAGCGGAGACGTGCTCGACGAATTCGTCACCCTCCGGCGGCGGGAGCGCGACTTCGACAACCTCAATCTGGATGCCTACTACCGCATCAAGTTCGACACCAGTGGGCAGGAGCTGACCCTGGACGGCAGCCTCAATACCTTCACCCGCGACAGCCGCACCACCCTGTTCACCGAAGGCAGCAACTTCAACGACCGGGTAAACGTCGAACCCTCGGAGGCCACGATCATGAGCGCGCGGCTCGACTACCGCAAGCCGATCACCGACCAGCTGCTCTTCACCTCCGGGGCCAAGGTCAGCCGGGCTGAACTGGACAACGAATTGCTGGCCCGCGAGAGCATCAACGGGCAGATGGAGATCGACGAGAACCTGAGCAACCGCTTCCTGTACGACGAAGACATCTCCGCCGCCTACCTGGCACTGGCCTGGGAGAAGGGAGACTACAGCGCCAATGTCGGCCTGCGCTACGAGCATACCCGCATGGAGGGCTACAACGTGACCATCGACAGCCTGAACGTGCGGGACTTCGGTCAGCTCTTCCCCAGCCTGAGCTTCAACGCACCGGTGGCGGGACCGCTCGGGCTCAGTCTGGCCTACAGCTACCGCATCGAGCGGCCAAGCTACTACGACCTCAACCCCTTCGTGACCTTCCTCGACCCCCTGACCTTCGAGAAGGGCAACCCCTTCCTGCAGCCGGAACTCATCCACAGCGGGCAGTTATCGCTGACCTACGAGAAGCAGCCCTTCTTCAACCTCAGCTACGACTACACCAGCGACATCCTCAGCGACGTGACCGAGCAGGACCTGGAAACGGGGGTCGCCTTTCAGACCACCGTCAATCTGGACCGCTACGTCCGCTACGGGGGCAGTCTCTTCTTCCCCCTCGACTGGGTGGCCGAGCCCATCAGCGGTTATGGCGGCTTCATGCTCTACTACAACGATTACACCAGCGACTACCTCGGCGGCATCCTGGACCAGGACCAGCTCAGCCTGACAGCCTTCCTGCAGGTGGATGCCAAGCTGCCCCGCGACTGGAAGCTGCAGGTCAGCGGCTGGTACCAGGGGCGGGGCATCGACGGCATCATTTTCTTCGAACCGATGTACGGGGTCGATGCCGGACTGGAAAAGGATTTCCTGGACGACCGGCTGAACCTCATCCTCTCCGGCGATGGCATCATTCAGCAGTTCTTCCGGGGCCGCATCGACTTTCAGGAGCAGGACATGGCGATCCTGAGTACCTGGGAGGCACCGGTCATTTCGGCTAAGGTCACCTACAAATTCGGCAACCGCTTCCTGAAGGGCAGCGAGCGACGCAACAGCGCCAGCGCCGAGGAGCGCGGCCGCCTGAACGACTAACGACAGCACAACGCGATTTGTCCCGATAGCTATCGGGACAAATCGCGTTGTACTAACGGGTCCAGTAGTCTACGACGAAGACATCATCGAGGTGGGGTTGCAGTACCTCCACGAACGCCTGATGAGCGGGGTGCGGCAGGTAGGCTTCCCGGTCGGCCTCGCTCAGGAAGGTGACGAAGAAGGCGTGAGTGAAACCCTTATTGAGATTTTCGGGGCTGTTGTTGGTGCCCCACTCGTAACCATGAATTTCGGGAATGCGGTCGGGCAGGGCGCTGAAGGCTTGCTGGACTTCCCGGATGTCGGCTTCGGTGGCTTCATCCTTGAACTTGAAGAACACGGCATGACGGAGGAGACTATCGGGTTCGCTAACGGCCATTTCGAGGGGGTCGGGGGTGTCGAGGGGAGGTGGGGGGAGCTCTTCCTGGCAGGAGAGGAGGGTAAGGCTAAGGTAGAAGAGGGCTGCGCTTAGGCGGAGGCGGCTAGGGATCATGGGAGGAAGATAACACTCCCGATTGACCCCCGCACCTGCGCCCCGCCGCCCGGATACGAACGTAGGGAAGGTCCCTTGCCGGTAGAACCCGGTGGACAGCCAACAGTTATGGCTACGGACAGCCTATCTTCCCGCCTATGACCGCCGAACTTCCCGTCCGTTTCCCCGCCACCGCCCAACGGGCCATCGTACGCGTGGAGGCTGACGAAGCCGTTGATGCCCTCGCTCACCATAACCGGGAGATGGCCGAAGCGATGATCGGCCGGGGGGATGGCTGCCCCGTCGGGGACACCGAGGACCCGAACGATCTGGAGTGCCGCCTGACCCACTTCGTCTGGGCCGAACGGGGCAAGCACTTCCTGATGCTGTACCGCGACGTACAGTTGCAGCTTCAGTTAGCGCGCCTACTGCAGCACGAGGAACAGGCGGACCCGAAAGCCGTGGACAAGCTTTACCAGGAATCGCGAGCTGCCCTCTCCGACGCCCTGACCGAATGGGAGGAAGATTTCGCGGCCCGCAAGGAAAGCCTGGAACGCAATGCGCGGGAACGCCGTAAGCAGCTACGGACCTGGAAATTGCAGCAGAACCCCTGGCCGATCTACCGCCAGCAATTGCTGGATTTGGCAGGCCAGTCCGAAAACCTGGCCACCGAGTACGCCGCCCTGCTGGAGGAGAGCGACCGCTTCACCGAAATCCGCAAGCAGCTGGAAGCCGCCATCGCGGTGAGCCGAACGGCTCTGAACACCGCCGAGGAACGAGCCCGCAATGTCGTGCGCTCCATCAACGAGGGGGAGGCCGACGCGCAACGGCCCGGGGCCATCGCCGCCCGGCTGGACGACCACCTGGCCGCAGAGGGTACCCTGCCGCGACTGGACCGCTTCACGAACAGGATAACCGCCGCCACTGCCAAGCTGAGCGAAGAGCAACGGGTGACGGTAGCCAGCGAAGAGGGCATTCTGAAGTATAAGGAGGTCAATTTCCGGCGGGCGACCGACCAGTGGTTATCGGCCGAGGTGATGCCACTACTGTATGAATTATGGGAGGTGAGCGAACAACTGACGAACGGATTGAACGTCGCCTTCGTAAACGTCCGCAACCGGGCCCTGCTACTTTCCAATGAGCTGAAGGCGGGGCAGGAAGTCCAGTACAATGCCCGTGAACTGGCCCAACCCATTGAAAACTACCTGGAGCGGGCCGGTCAGCAGATGCAGGCGTATACCGACCTCCGTGATCAGCTCTGCAGGCGCATCGAGCGGGACCTGCGTCTGACTTCCGTTTATCGCCCGGAAGCGGGTTTTCTGCCCCTGCCCCTCCAGACCGGACTCAACGCCTTCACCCGCCGGCAGGGCCGCCTACTGAGCGGGATAGGCGACTGGCTGGACCGCCGGGTCAACGGTATCAATGCCTTTCTGGGGAATGCGGCGCGGGAGGAGCAACTGAGCGTAAGCGAGAAGACTGTCCGGGTCATCCGGCAGCGGACCGTTTCAGCGGACAATGCGGCCTACACCAACATCCTGCTGACGCGGGGCTACATCGGGGAATCCTTCCTGGTTGGCCGCAATTCGGAAACGGAGCATATGTCCCAGTTGATTGAAAACTGGCGGCAGGGGTTCCGCGGGGCCGTCATCCTGACCGGTCGGCGGCTGGCGGGTAAAACGCTCTTCGGGGAGCACGTGACCAACCGCTTTTTCCCGGGGCAGACCATCCGGTTGCGGCCACATTCCCCCCTCACCGTCGCTGGTCGCCCTACCAAGACAACGGGCAGCTTGCAAGAGGCACTAGCCTTCGTGCAAAAATACACCATGCAACTCCGGCCGCTGGTCTGGATCGACGACCTCGAGCGGTGGCACGAGGAAGATCACCCGCTGGCCGCCAACGTTCGGGCGCTCGGAGAGTACATCGACGACTACAGTGGCCGGATTTTCTTCCTGGTATCGACCACGAATGCCGTTTACCGCCACCTCAACCGCTACCTGCACGTAGACCGGGTTTTTCAGTCCGAGATCAATCTGGATCCCTTTACTCTGGAGGACATGAAGCAGGCTATCCTCATCCGCCACGGGGCAACCCACAAGGTGATGGTCGACGCCCAGGGGGAACCGATCAGCGAGGCGACCTTCGGTAAGATGGTGCGCCGTATCTACCGATCTGCCGAGGGTAACGTCGGCGACACCATTAACCGCTGGGCCTACTTCACCGAACGCTACGGCGAGGAGCAGGTGTACCAGCCCGGCAACCGCCGCTACGAGCTACCGGCCTTTCTCTCCCCCGATACCGCTACCCTGCTGACCACCATCTACCTGGAAAAGCAAACGCAGGACTACCGCCTGCGCCGGCTCTTCGGGCCGAGCTACCCGGACCGCTATGGCACCATTTTGCAGCGATTAATCCGGATCGGCATGGTGACCCGCAGCCCTGACGGGCGTCTGGAGATCACGGAAAGTATCGTCAATGACGTTGGGCGCATGCTCGCCGCCGAATCTTACCTACCTACCCTTAGCTAAACCATGGAACTACTCCTGTACCGCCCCTTCAGCTGGTTCGATCTGGTGGTCGCCGCGGTCCTACTCTACGGCATCTACGCCCTGCTGTACCTCGCAAAGGAGCGGCTGGAGCGGAGCAAGCGGGTGGTCGGGTTCCGGGCCACCGCCTACCGGATCATTGCGCCTTTCCTGTTGCTATACCAGCCGCTCACCGTGCTGATCCTGGCTACGATTTTCGTATTCATCAACCCATTGGTGCACGGACTGCTGCTGCTTATCGTGGCCACGGCGGGCTTCTCCCGTATCCGGGACTACCTCAGCGGGCGCGTCATCCTGTTCAATCCCCTGGTGACGGTGGGTAAGCGGCTACGTACCTCCACCGCCACCGGGGTCATCAGCCGGATCAGCCGGATCGGTCTGTATCTGCAGACGGCCGAGGGCTTGCACTTCATCAACTACACCACCCTGCTAACCGAGGGCTACAGCCTCATCACCGGTAAAAATATCGGGGGCTACTACCAGCTGATCCTCACCCCGCCTCCAGAGCGGGACCACCCCATGCGCGACCTTCTCAACCGACTGACCACGACGCCCTACCTGGACCGGAGCTTCCGACCGGAGTTGAGCCCGGCAAAGGGGGGGGAGTCCGACCGCATTCACGCCCGCATTTCCGTACGGGAGGAGCAACACCTTTCCGAACTCCTCGGGTTGATCGGGGAGTGGGGGTATACCGCCCAGGTGGGCAAACGTTAATCGCGGCCCGGCCGCACAAGCATAGACTTTGGAAACCGTCGATCCCAACATCCTCATTATCGAGGCCTCCGTCATCATCATCCTGTCCTTCTTCTTCGGGGAGGTCGCCAAGCGCACCAACGTACCCTCGGTGCTGATGCTGATCATTCTCGGTATCCTGATCAAGTTCGGGCTGGACCGTATTGGCTTTGGCAACCTGGATTTCTTTCCCATCCTGCGCATTCTGGGCACGGTCGGCCTGATCATGATCGTGCTGGAGGCCGCCCTGGAGCTAAAGCTGGAGCGGGATAAATACCTCGCCATCGGCAAGGCCTTCGCCGTGGCCGGGATCGGGCTGATCGCCTCCACTTACGCGGCGGCCGAGCTGCTTAAGTACTTCGTGGAGGGGATGACCAACCAGAGTGCCTGGCTGTACGCCACCCCGCTGTCCATCCTGTCCAGCGCGATCATCATTCCCAGCGTCAACGCCCTGCGGGGCGACAAGCGGGAGTTTCACATCTACGAGAGCACCTTTTCGGACATTCTTGGCATCATGCTCTTCTACTTTCTCACCAGCCAGTTACCGGCCGCCGAGGTTGCGGGCGATGGACTGGAAGTCGTCGAGCACCATGCCAGCGGCTGGGCCTACCTGACCAATATCTTCTGGACTATCCTGGCCTCCCTGGTGGCCGGCTACGTGATCATCCTCATCTTCCAGAACCTGAAGAGCCACGTAAAGCTCTTCCTACTCATTGCCGTCTTGCTTCTCCTTTACGGAGCGGCCAAGTACCAGCATCTTTCGGCCCTGATCATCATCCTCATGTTCGGCCTGATGATCGCTAATATGAAACTCTTCTTCCAGGGGCCGCTGCGCAAGTGGCTGAAGTACAAAAAAGCTCTCGAAATTTACGAAGGGCTACACGTGGTGACCGTGGAAACCGCTTTCGTAGTCCGTACCTTTTTCTTCGTGATCTTCGGGATCACCATCGTCCTGCAAAGCTTGCTTAGCGTGGAGGTGGCCATCGTGAGTTTACTGATTATCGTCAGTATCTACCTGATCCGCTTCATCATCCTGCGCATCTTCGTGGGGAGTGATATCCTCCCCCAGCTCTTCGTGGCCCCCCGGGGATTGATTACGGTGTTGCTGTTCTACGCCATCCCCGTTCAGGCTGAGATTCCGGGTTTCGAGCCGGGCATTTTGCTGTTCATCATCATCGCGACCAGCCTGATCATGACCTTCGCCATGATCGCGGATAAGAAGCGGACGACTTCGGTCATTCGCCGGGTCACCAATGCGCCGATCGGGTACGAGCGGTGGAAGGCCCCGAGCCTGACGGATGCGAAGGCGGCGGATGCGGCGGCGGAACAATAGACCCCGGAACGAACCTGCCCCGACCAGCGAACCGATCGGGGCAAGCTGAATCATTTCCAACCCTTTCGCTTACTGAACGTAACCGGGGTTCTGCTGGATATCCGTATTCGTATCGATCTCCGACTGGGGGATCGGCATCGTCAGCCGCTCGTCGCCGGCGGGGATGCCGTCTACCGAACCGCCCGTACGCACGACATCGTGGATGAAAAAGCCTTCGTAGGCCAGTTCGCGCTTGCGTTCTTCGAGAATGAAGTCGACGTCCAATTCCTCGGTGGTGATTGCCGATGCCCCCGAGCGCGTACGAATGGCATTGATCTCGTCAACCGGAGCTAAACCGACCTCCGTTCCTTCCCGGAGATTAGTCTCCGCACGAATGAGATGCACTTCGGCCAGCCGGATCAGCGGAATGTTACCGAACTGGTTGGTGTACTTGCCGGTCAGGCGGTCGCCGCTCTGTGCGCTCTCGTAGAAGAAGGTGCCCCGAAAATCTCCCTCCTCGAAGAGGTCCAGGAAAGCGTCCGGTATGGGAATGTCACCGCCGCGCCCACCGTTGCCCTCATCAGCGTAGTGGTTAATCAGGTCATTCTGCCCGTCCTGAGAAGTTACCTGAAAGGCGAAGACGTCTTCGGCTCCGTCAGAGTCGTTGTTAAAGGCATCGGCGTAGCTCGCTTCCAGGCTGTGATCGCTATTTTCAATCACGCTGTTGGCGGCGTCCCGCGCATCGGCGTAATTGCCAAGTTGCAGATGGACCCGCGCCAATAGTGCCTGAGCCGAGTAGCGATCGGCGAAAAAGCTGTTCGTCTCCGGCAGCAGGCTAACGGCTTGGTTCAGGTCGCCAAGGATGAGGTCGTAGACCGCCGACGTACTTGCCCGGTCAATTGCCAGATTGACTGAATAGTCGGAAATCCCAGTGGTCCGCAGGGGAACGCCCATATCGTCATAGGCGAAATGACGTACCAGGTCGAAGTAGCACAGACCGCGCAGGAAGCGGGCTTCCCCCTCGATCCGGTTTCGGGTTTCGTCGCTACTTGTGACGACATCGAGGTTATCGAGGACCAAGTTGGCCTGGTTGATCGTAGCGTAGTGGTTGTTCCAGAACAGGGTGATGAATCCGTTATCGGTCAGCATGTTCTTATTGATCACTTGCCGGGGATCGATGAACGTGCCGACCCAATTGATGAGGTCTCCCCCACCAAGCAGGTCGGCCATGATTTGCAGTTGGCCGCCGTAAGATTCATCCTTCCCGGCTTCGGCGTAGGCTCCGATCAGAATATTTTGAACGTTGGCCTCTGTGGCTGTAGCCAGGCTGCCATCAATCGATTGAGCCGGTTGTAATTCCAGTCGGTCTTCGCAGGCCGTGAAGGTCAGGAGCGCGAGCCCCAGCAGAAAGGTATAGCGTAGGTATTTCATGGTCTCGCTGGGATTTAGAAGTTGATATTGATGCCGGCGGAAACCGTCCGGGCGGCGGGTGCCGAATAGAAGGCCTGTCCGGTCGTCAGGTCCCCGCTGTCGGCCCGGGATTCCGGATCATAGCCCGTGTAATTCGTGAAAGTCAGCAGATTGACCCCCGAGAGGTACACCTGGGTGGAGGTGAATCCGATCCGGTCCGTAACCGTAGTCGGTAGTTCATAGCTCAGGGTTACGTTTCGCAGTCGGATAAAGTCGGCACTCTCCAGCCAGCGGGTAGAGTGGCCGGTGCCGTTGCTGAGACCCAAGCGGGCCTGGGGGACGAGGGTGATGTCCCCGGGGTTTTGCCAGCGATTCATTTGATCGAGCGTCTGGTTGTCGAACCAGTCTCCGTTCGCCGACTGGAAGCGTCCACCCGCTCTGTAGATTGAGGCACCCCATTCACCCATGAAGGTGAAGGTCAAAGTGATGCCGCTGTAAGCGATAGTATTCGTAATTCCGCCGTTCCATTCCGGGAAAGGATTACCGGCAATGATGCGATTAGCCTCGGAGATGTCGTTCGTCGTCTGCCGGCCGGGCTCATCGGGGTCGTTGATGTAGTAGAGCGCATCGCCGTTCTCAGGATCGACGCCCGCGTACTCGGGCAGGTACTGCGAAGAAACCGGGAACCCAACGCGGTTCACGTTCTGGCTGAAGACAATATCCGCGTCGTCATTCGGCAGGCTCTTGATCTCGTTCTTATTATAGGCTATATTGAAACTCGTATTCCAACTGACTCCCCCAGCATCGAGAATGTCGGCATTGAGCAGCAACTCTACTCCGCGATTCTCTAAGAGCCCGATGTTCTGATTAATGGAGGTAGCACCGGAGCTACCGGCCAACGGGACGGAGAATAAGAGGCCTTCAGTATCCTTGGTGTAGAAATCCAGTTCACCGGTCAGCCGGCTGAACAAACCGAACTCCAGTCCGAGGTCCAGTTGGGTAGAGGTTTCCCAGGTCAGATCGCTGTTCCCCGGTTGGGTAGGCTGAATGCCCGGCCGCTGGTTATAGGATACTCCCTGGAAGAGGAAGCGGCTGGGGAAGTTCCCGATCTCCGAATTGCCGAGCTGTCCATAGCTGGCCCGCACCTTGAGGAAAGTCAGCGCAGGATTGTTTTGCAGAAAGTTTTCCTGGCTGATGATCCATCCGATGGACCCGGCCGGGAAGGTGCCGAAACGGCGGTTATCTCCGAAGCGGGAGGAGCCGTCGCGGCGAATACTTCCCTTGATGAAGTACTTGTTGTCGAAGATGTACTGCGCCCGGGCGAAGTACGACATGAAGTTATAGGCGGTCAGTGAGCCCTGTCCGGCGGTGATCTCCGCGGCACTGTTGATGGTCTGGAAGTCGTCCGACGGGAACTCGGTTCCCGTAACGCTATTGAAGGTACGCTGCGCCTCGGTGTATTCCGTACCCACGGTGAAGCTGACGCTGTGCACCTCGGTCAGATCACGCTCGAAGTTGAAGAAGTTGGTCCAGACGTAGGATTCCTGAATGACGTTCGAATTGAACGCCTCCCCGTTGGTTGATTGGAACGGCACCCGGCTACCGCTCCACTGGTCTTCGGTCTGGTAGCTCATATCGTAGCCGAAGTCAGAACTGAACTTCAGGCCGGGCAGGATACGGTACTCGCCGTAGGCTTTACCGATAAGTCGACGCAGCTTGGTTACGTAGCTGCCGAAATCCTCCGTCAGCAGGAAGTTGGGGTAAGGCGTGTTGGGGAAGGGGTCCCCATCCTCCAGCCGGGGCGGCGACAGGGGCGGCAGGGCAATGGCCTGTAGCGGCGTGGTGAAGGCATTGTCATTCGCCACCCGGTCGATCGTGGTTACGGAATAGCCCAGGTTCAGGCCGGCGGTCAGCTTGCTCTTGAAATTATGGCGCAGGTTGGTCCGCGCACTAAAGCGGTCGAGGTCATTCCCCCTTACGATACCCTCGGTGTCGTTGTACGCGCCGCCCAGGTAGTAGATCGTTTTCTCATCACCACCGCTGACCGAAAAGTCGGCATTGGTCTGACTTCCGGTGCGGAAGGCGATGTCGTTCCAGTCGGTGTCCACTTCGCTGTTCCGCCAGTCAGTACCGTTGGAATAGCGGTCGAAGCGGCCCTCGACGAAACCCTCCGCGGGCCAGCCATCTAGGGCAAGACCGTTCGCGGCCGATTCCGTCAGCAATTCCACGTACTGCTCGGTATTCAGGTATTCCACCACATTGGTAGGCTCACTCACCCCGCGGGATAGGTTCAGCGCCATCCGGGCCTTTCCGATTTTTCCCCGCTTAGTCGTGATCAGCACGACCCCGTTCGCCCCCCGCGCGCCGTAGATGGCTGCCGAACTGGCATCTTTCAGAATGTCGATCGACTCAATCTCGGTCGGGCTCAGTGAAAGCAGCGGGTTGGTCGGCGCTCCGTTCGTCGACTCATTATCGTTGATTAGCGGCACCCCGTCCAGTACGTACAGCGGTTCGCTGCCCGCGCTGATACTGGCCGCACCCCGAACGCGGATGACCATACCGGCATCCACCTTTCCGTTCACCTGGGTGACGCGCACGCCAGCGGCTTTCCCGGCCATGGCTCCCTGAAAACTGGGTACGGGAATCTTGTCTATATCTTCGGCCGTGAGTTTGGCCACATTGTCGGTCAAAAAGCGCTTACTCGTCGCACCGTAACCGATTACCACCACCTCATCGAGTACTTCCGAGGAGCCGGAGAGGACGATGTCATACGTGCTGGCATTGGTAAGCGGAACGACGCGATCCGCGTAGCCCGTGTAACTAATCTGTAGGGATTCCGCGTCGTCGGAGACGGTGAGCGAAAACTTTCCTTCGATGTCCGTTACGGTACCGGTCGTGCTTCCGGTTTGCAGAATGGTCGCGCCGATCAACTCGAGCCCCTCTTCGTCAGTTACTGTGCCGCTCACGGTTCGTTGGGCGTACGCACACAGCCCGACGAACAGCCCGAGGGCCGTTATTCCAAGTCGTTTCATATAGCCTAGCTTTTAGAGTGAATGCAAAAAAACCCACCGAAGCGCGGTGGTTCAAAGATTACGAAGGTATGCATATCAACAATACTTATCCTAAATGCTGGACAGTATTACCGGCTTAATCAGCATTTATCCAAATATTATTTTCCAATCGGCGGGTACAATCGAATTTACCTCTCTGATTATGCGCAGAGCTAAATTATATACTGCCCGCCACTTCCTGATTTTTTATTTGTCCCATTCATTGAACCGTTTTCTAATCGTCACATTACGGTGTGTTACGACCTCACATAAGATTCCCCATGACCATCGCCCTCTTCGGCGCCTCCGGCCGCTCCGGTGCCGCTTTCATCCCCCGCGCCCTCGCGGCCGGCCATTCGATCCGTGCCCTGGCCCGTACCCCGG
>CAZKPE010000098.1:0-13750 GCA_964554545.1 uncultured Lewinella sp. | reverse complement strand
GAACCAGACCTACGTCTTCGGGGTGAACGTTACCTTTTAACTTAGTCCGATCATGAAAACCACGTACTTCCCCTACCTGCCTTGCGGTCTGGCCGCGTGCTTACTCCTGACGGCGGTAGGCTGCTCCGATGAATTTGTCACCCGCAACCCCCAGGATGCCCTGGCTACCCAGGCCTTCTTTCGTACCGCCGAGGATGCCAACCTGGCCCTGACCGGGGTATACGATGCCCTGCAGGCCGACTTTCTCTACGCCCAGCGTAACAACAACGACGCCAGTTTGCGGGAACGGGAGACCTTCACCGACAACGCGATGAACGGCTACCTGTACCAGGCCTTCAATAACATCAAGACCGGTACGCTCGACCCCAGCAACGGCATTCCGCTGCTCCGCCCCTGGACGGCCCTCTACCGCGGCATCGGGCGGGCCAATCAGGTAATCGCCAACGTACCCGGCATCGAGGGCCTGGAGGAGGAAGAGCGCGGCCGCATTCTCGGTCAGGCCAAGGCCATCCGCGCCCTCATGTACTGGAACCTGACGAATGGCTGGGACGACGTGCCCCTGATCCTGGAACCCCAGGAACCGGGGGAATACGAAGTACCCAAAGCCGACCAGCTGGCGATCTACGAGCAGATCGTAGCCGATCTGGAGGACGCCATCGCCGCCCTGCCCGAACAGTGGACGGGGGCGGACTACGGCCGCATCACCAGCCACGCCGCCCGGGGGTTGCTGGCGCGGGTACACCTGTTTTTCCACGGCTACCGCGAGGTGGAGGGGGCCGCCGCGGAAGCCGCCCGTCTGACCGGGGAGATCATCGATTCGGGGCAATTTTCTCTCTTCGACGGGGGGTACGAGGAACTCTTCAAGGTAGCCAATGAAGACAACGCCGAGATCATCTGGTCGGTCCGCTTCGGCGTCGATCTGGAGGGGAATAACGGGGAGGGATTCAGCTTTTCCTTCGGCTCGGGACCGCAGACCAATAATCAGCCCCTGCCTAACCTGGCGGATGCCTTCTACGCCACCGACGGGCTGCCCATCACCGAGTCGCCGCTCTACAATCCCGATAGCTTCTGGCTCAACCGCGACCCCCGCTGGGACGCCACCCTGGTGTACGACGGCGAGGTCTGGCTGGAGGGTCGCCCCGCCTTCAACGCTAAACCGAATAATCGCCGGACGGGCTACCGCATCGACAAATGGATCTACGACGTGAAGGAGGGGACGCAGGGCGACAACAACGGACAGGACTGGTACATCATCCGCTACGCCGACGTCCTGCTGATGCGCGCCGAGGCCCTGCTCGAAACCGAGGGGCCGAAGGCGGAAGTCTACACGCTCATCAATCAGGTCCGTCAGCGCGTTGGGATGCCCACGGTCGAGGAGGTAGAGGGGAGCGGCCTGGGCTACGAAGAGCTCACCGACATCCTGCGCCACGAGCGGCGGGTGGAGCTGGCCTTCGAGAATACCCGTTTCAACGACCTGAAGCGTTGGGGTACGATGGAGGAAGCCTACGAGCGTAGTGGCGGGGACCGCAAGTTGGGCAGCGACACCCCCATCCTCTCGAACGTGAGTTACCAGGGGCAGCGCAGCATCATCCTCCCCATTCCCCAGCAGGAACTCGACGCGAACCCCGCCCTGGAGCAGCACCCCGCCTGGCAGTAGAAGATGATCCGAATACTTCTTCTATCCGTATTCCTGAGCGTTTGGGCCTGTCAACCCCGGCAACCCGCCGCTCCTATCGTGGACGGCAGCGCGCCACCGAATATCATCCTCTTCTACGTCGATGACCTGGGGTACGGGGACCCCGGCTGCTACGGCGGCACGACCGCCCCGACGCCGAACATCGACCGCTTGGCACGGGAAGGCGTTCGCTTCACGGATGGCCACAGCGGGGCGGCTACCTGTACGCCCTCCCGCTACAGTTTGCTGACCGGCCGCTACGCCTTTCGCCGGGAGGCGAACGTACTGGCGGGCAATGCCCCCCTGCTGATCGATACGGCCTGTCAGACGCTGGCTGACGTGTTGGTAGACGCGGGCTACGCCACCGGCGTGGTGGGGAAGTGGCATCTGGGACTGGGGGACGGCTCGCTGGACTGGAACGGCGCGATTCGGCCCGGTCCGTTGGAGCTCGGCTTCGACTACGCCTTTCTGATCCCGGCTACTGGCGACCGGACCCCGACCGTTTACGTGGA
This sequence comes from uncultured Lewinella sp., assembly GCA_964554545.1. Lineage (GTDB taxonomy): Bacteria > Bacteroidota > Bacteroidia > Chitinophagales > Saprospiraceae > Neolewinella. The sequence goes on along the minus strand of CAZKPE010000098.1, from coordinate 11,563 downwards.
GAACCACCGAATCGTCGGTCTGCAACCGGATGATCCCCTACAAGTCGCCTACGATGGCCCCTTCCCGGGGGAGCCCACCGGCACGCAACAACCCGAACTGCTCCGCTACGGGGCCGACCCCCAGCATTCGGGCGCGATCGTGAACGGGATCAGCCGGATCGGCTACCAGACGGGCGGGCAAGCGGCCACGTGGACCGATGAAGACTTCGCCGACACCCTCGGTCACCGGGCGACCACCTTCATCCGGGGCCATACCGACCGACCTTTTTTCCTCTACTATTCATTTCATGACATCCACGTACCGCGACTTCCGCACCCCCGCTTCCGGGGCAGGAGTGAGGGCGGCTGGCGGGGCGATGCCATCGTACAGGCTGACGCCATGGTGGGGGCCGTACTGGATGAGCTGGACCGGCTCGGCCTGACGGACAACACCCTGGTCATCTTGACGAGTGACAACGGTCCCGTACTCGATGACGGGTATGCCGACGACGCCGTAGCAACGGTAGGCGACCACGATCCCAGCGGACCCTGGCGCGGCGGGAAGTACAGTGCCTTCGAGGCCGGTACGCGGGTGCCCACCATCGTACGCTGGCCGGCGCGCGTTCGCCCCGGACTGACCAGCAGCGCCCTGATCGGACAGATCGACCTGCTGCCCAGCCTGGCCGGGCTGACCGAAGTCGATGCCCTGGGAGAGCTGGACGGTCAAGATCAGCTAGCGGCCTGGCTCGGCGAGGACCCGACCGGGCGGAAAGACCTGCTGGAGGAAAGCTACACCCTCAGCCTAAGGGAGGGCCCGTGGAAGTATATCGACCCTACGCAGGCCACCCAGGGCTGGATACAGGTCGATAAGGGCATCGAAGGAGGGCTCTCCACGGACCCCCAACTGTACAATCTAGCTAATGACCCCGGCGAAACCGTCAACCTCGCCACGCGGTACCCGGCGCGGGTCGGGGAAATGAAAAACCGGCTTCTGCGGCAGGTCGCCCGTGAATGAGTTGGCCCCCATCGGTGGCAAGCCAAGGTTACGATTATCTTCATCGGGCCTCTCCCTGACAGGAGCGCCTTTCGCTTTTTTCACTTACTGCATTGCATCCATGCGTCCATTCCACTATCTGCTCTGTTTCTTTTGCCTGTGCAGCTGCTTCAGTAAGGCTCAGACCTTCCGCTCCTTCGAAGTGCGCCAGGTCAGTGCGGACGCCGCCGCTAACGGGGAAACGGACTTCCGGGGTCCCACCGCCACTATGGACACGGACGACCGGCTACGGTACCTTGACTTTTACCAACAGCAGGCCCGCCGCTTCTTTGATGCCCCCGAGCTGGCGCACGAGGTGATCAGTGACGCGGAAAGTGCCGAGATCGCCCGCCGGATCAAGCCCCAGCCGCTACCCGAAACGCGGCAACGAATTCCGCTCGACGAATGGCGTGCTTACGGCTACCGCGAAGGGCAGGAACAGCGGGCCCGGACGGTACTGGCGGCGGCCGAAAGCTACCCCTTTCTGAAGGTTGAAGGGGGAAAATTAAAATGGACGGGCAGTGGCAGCCGCAGTTGGGAATTTCCCGGTCAGGCCTGGCGCTCGAGTATCTACCTTGACCTGACGCCAGGACGTGACCGGCCCACGCAGATCGTGATTGGGGAGTACGATAAAATTCGCGCGACTACCGTCACCATTTCGCCTTCCGGTCAACTGAGCTACACGACCGCCGACGACAGCACCATCCGAAATGCCGTGCAGTTGGAGCCCGGCCGTTCCCACCGCCTGCAGTTCGAGTTCGACCTGGCCGCCTTCAAGCGCCGGCAGGACTTACTGCGGTACAACCTCTACATCGACGGTCAGTTGGTAGCCGACTACGTTCCGATCGAGCGGACCGTGCGGGAGGGCGTCAGCTACGCCAAGAACTTCACCTCCCTGGCCAAGATCAATACCCTCACCATTCGGGCGGGGCGGGGCACCACCATCGACAACCTTTGGGGCGTCGGCTACCACCTCACCGGTCGGGAAGCCTACCCCTACAGTCCCGAAACCTTCCTCGACGAGAACTACGACGAGCGCCCCCCCATCATCGGTTGGGCCACGGCCGGCTACGCCCACGATAGCCTCTGGGCCGCGGGCACTCTGCCCCTCAGCCACGGCGGGGAGCGACACAACCGCGAGGATCTCTACCTCCGCAAAACGGTCTACGTAGGCGAGGTGGACAAGGCCTTCTGGAACGTCGAAAGTCTCGACCCCGGCGGTGAGCTCTACGTCAACGGTCAGTTGGTCGCCAGCGTCCGGAAGCGGCACCAGCAGCGCGTCGACATCAGCGACTACCTGACTCCCAACGATAGCAATCTGCTAGCCGTGAAGGTCAATCACTTCTACCTCACCGACCGGGTGGGGGAGATCATGCCGCACTCGAGCCTGGACTTCAACGTCGGCTGGTTCGCCGGCAGGATGTCGCTCGACTTGGTCAGCCGCTGGCACGTGGAGGATGTCTTTGTGTATACCGAGTCTCTTTCAGGTGTTAACCAGGACGGCACCCGCGCTCCGTCGGCAACCCTGACCGTCAGGCCTACCCTACGTAACGATGCCTTTATCAGTCAGGAGGGCACGGTCGAATTGACGCTCAGCCCCTGGTTCCCCGACGAAGGACCGGTGGTGGCCCGCCAGAGTTTCCCCGTCACCGCCAGCGTCACCGATACGCTGAACCTGCAACTACGGGTGGACAATCCCGAACTCTGGACGCCCGAGCAGCCCCGCTTGCACCAACTGCGGGTGTTGTTGAAAGATTCCGGGGGCAAGATCATTGACGACTACGTCACCACCACCGGCATCCGCACCGTGGACCAGGAGGGCGGGCAGTTCAACCTTAACGGGCGGGTCAGTATGCTCAACGGGGCTCAGACCTTCGGCTTCCGCTCACCCATCGAGACCATGATGCGCGACCAGCGTAACGCCCCCGCCTACTGGGTCGCCAAAGAGATCATGCAGATCAAGCGGATGAACGGTAATCTGCTACGGACCCACGTTCACGCCTGGGAGTTTCCGGCCCGCGGCACCAATGATCCCCGCTACCCGGAATACGCCGACCAGTTGGGACTGATGATCGTCTGGTGCCCGACCAGCTGGATCCGCACCGGGCGGGGCTGGCGCGACATCGACTTCGAGAGCTACCCCTACAATATGCGGCAGGTACGCAATCACCCCAGCATCGTGATGTGGGAGGCGGCCAACCACACCCAGAGCTTCAAGGGCAACCCCCCGAGCGAAAGCAACCGCTACGTCGAGTCCGTCTACGAAATGATGTGGCCCGAGGACCCCAGCCGGCTCATCAGCGTAAATAGCTACGTGGCTCATTTGCACTACGGCAACGACGCCGGCACCATCACCTACGAGGGCGAGCCCATGACGCCGACCTACGCCTGGACGGCCCCCGGCGTGACCCGTGGCAACCAGGACAGCCCCACCGGCTACCGCAAGACCTGGGACGAGCTCCGTAACTGGCCGGGTGACTACCGCCAGGACCTGCTGGACAGTAAGGACCGCGCCTACTTCAACTTCGAGCACCAGGAGAGCATGGCCCAGCCCAACTGGAACCTCGTGCGCGGCCGCCCCTGGTACCACCTGCACAGCTACGAGCACGACTACGACGAGGTCACTATCGGGCGGCGGCTCCACTTCCACGAGTGGGCCGAGAGCCAGGCCTGGCAGGGCTTTGCCGCCTGGGAGGCCATGAAAAAGATGCGCTGGCTGGGCTACGACGGCTTTAGCTGGTGCTGTCTGCACGGCGGCCCCAACTCGGTAACCTACAAAAAGCCCCTCATCGACTTCCTCGGCCACGCCAAGATCGCTTGGCACGTCAATAAGATGATTTTCCAGCGCTCGGTGGCCGGCAGCTACGATGTCGATCTGGTCTACGGGCCACAGGACGAGATCGTTCCCGTCATCAACCACTGGGGCGGGGACGCAGGTGCAAGCCTGACCGTGGACATAATGAATGAGGCGGGTGATAAGGTGGATACCAAAACCTACCCCTCCGTTAGTCTACCCGAGGGCCGGGACAAAGTCGTCCTGGACGGCTGGCGGCCCGACTTCGGGGGGGAGGGGCTGTATACCATCGAGTATACCCTCACGCTAGATGAGGGGCAGACTACTAAACGGTAGGCAAATGGTGCGATACATATCACTTCTATTAGGTAGTCTGCTTTTATCCAGCTACAGTTTACCCAATGAGCAACTCCCCTCTCCTTTGGAGAGGGGCCGGGGGAGAGGGCCAAATATCTTGTTCATCCTAGCTGACGACCTAGGCTACCACGATCTAGGCTACACCGGCAGCCCCATCCAAACCCCCGTCCTCGATGAGCTGGCCCGCAGCGGCACCCGACTCACCCGCCACTACGCCACCCCCCAGTGTACCCCCAGCCGAGCCGCCCTGCTGACCGGCCTGTTTCCCAGCCGCCTGGGGGACCATGCCACCAAAGCCTACAATGGTAAGGTGCTGCCCGACGGCATGCCGACTCTGGCCAGCCTACTGCGGGAGCGGGGCTACCGGACCGGCATCAGCGGCAAGTGGCACGTGGGCGTGACCTTCGAGGACGGGCCGTTGCACTACGGCTTCGAGCGAGCCTACGGCATTCTCAACGGGGGCTGTACCCAGTTCGGCCACCACTACAAGCGACCCGACAGCCTGACTTGGTACCGGCAGGATGCCTACCTCGACGAGGAGGGCCACACCACCGACTTGCTAACGGCCAACGCCATCGACTGGATCGAGGGAGCGGCCGAAAGCCAAGACCCCTGGTTCTTTTACCTCCCCTACACCGCCGTACACGTACCCATTCAGGTGCCGGGGGAGTGGATCGATCGCTACCCCCCGGGCACCTTCTACGCGGACGAGCGGCTGGATGAGGCCAAGCGGCGCTACGCCGGCTTCGTTACCCAACTTGATGCCCGCATCGGCGACATCCTGTCCAGCCTGGAGCGGACCGGTCAGGCGGAAAACACCATTGTCGTCTTCACCAGCGATAACGGTGCCCCGGAAAGTTGGCGCTACCAGGGCAAGTACCCCAACGATACCCTGATGGCCGATTCTCCGGTACTGGGCAGCAACTTTCCCTACCGCGGCTGGAAAAGGCAGGTGTACGAAGGGGGTATCCGGGCCCCGGCGATCGTACACTGGCCGGCGGGTGGACTTTCGGGGGAAAGCCTGGACGAACCGACCCACCTCGTCGACTGGCTGCCCACGCTGATCGAAGCCGCCGGCGGTCGTCCCAGCGAATACGGCGGCGACGGTACGAGTATGCTGGCGGCCCTGCGGGGGGAAGCCGCTTTCCCCGATCAGCGTAGCCTTTACTGGCGCTTTCCGGGGGCTAGTGCCCTGCGGTACGGCAACCTGAAGCTGATCGAAGTGGAAGAAAACGGAAAAGCCCGTTACGAGCTTTATCAGGTAGAAGACGACCCGGGGGAACAGCGCAATCTGGCGCGTCGCCCAGCGAATGCATACTTAGTCGATGAGATGCGGGAACGCCTGGAGCGGGCGCGGATGCAAGACGTGGCTATCCGCCGCGCTCGCGTCCCCTACGACTCAAGCATACAGTACGGCAATTTGGAACTGAATCCCCACCCAAGTATCGACGCGGCCGAAAACCGATTGCAGTATGAGGGTGATGTGCCGGACCCGTAGCTATCAGCCTTATTCCAGTGGAAGTACATCAGCTACCGGAACGGAACCGCAAAGGGGTGATTCAAAGGAAACACCCTGTTTATACCGGCGGATGGTGGTGTAATCCCCCGACTGGGCGTCTGGGTCGGTATACACCTCCACCTGCTCGTCCTTGAGATTGACGATCCAGTACTCTCGCAGGCCCGCTAGCGCGTAGAGTTTTGCCTTGACGGTCCGATCATAGTCCAGGGTCGAATCGGATACTTCGACGATGAGGCGGATGTCCTCTTCCTCGGGGTTGCGGGGCTTGCCGGCGTAGGAGGCCCGGTCGATCAAGGCGAAATCGGGTTCGGGCTCCGAATGGCCTAGTAAAGTCACGGAACACTGAGGTTGGCAGCGGAAGTCTTTATCGTAGTTTAGTAAGAAGAATCGATTTAACGTTACGATACAATCATTATGTCGCTTTCCAATAGGCATCTTCTCCACAATTCGTCCGAAAATCAATTCGATGGCGTCGTTCTCCGTGAGGACGCCCGCATCGATTGCCTGGTGGTAGCGTTCCAGGCTATAGGCCATCGGGCCCCGGCCGGCCGCGTAGGGTGAAATGGGAGGCGATATAATTGTATCGGGTGCAACGGTCATGGCTTAATAATAACGAATATCATCATGCAAAGATTGATCTACCTACTGTGCTATCTAACGAGTGTTGCCCTCCCGGCCCAGGAGGCCATTCTTATAACCCCCGACACCAGTCGACAGCACTGGTTCGGCTACTACGACAAGCAGCAGATCGACCCCAGCGGCCGCTACGCCCTGGGCATGGAGGTCGACCTGTTCATGACCAGCCCGGAGGTGACCGATACCCTCGATGTCATTCTCATCGATTTGGAGGACGACTTCAAAAAGACATACATCGGGAAGAGTACCAGCTGGGGGTGGCAACAAGGGTGTATGTTGCAGTGGATCCCCGGCTCGGAAGATGAGGTCATCTGGAACGACCACGAAGGGGACCGCTTCGTCAGTCGCGTCTACAACATCAAAACGGGAAAGACCCGGACCCTGCCCCGCCCCGTGTATACCCTGAGCCCGGACGGAGCATTCGCCCTCACCGTCGATTTTGGTCGCCTGCAGTATTTCCGACCCGGCTACGGATACCCTAGCAAATTGCCGCTCACCGTCGACGTACCCTCACCCGTCGATGACGGTATCTGGAAGATGGACCTAACTACTGGCGAGTCGGAGCTGCTCATCAGCTACGACCGGATCGCACGGCTGGAAGCACCCGGCGCGGATGTCAGCGAGAATTACCACTGGTTCAACCACCTGTTGGTCAACCCCACCGGTGACCGCTTCATCTTCCTCAACCGCTCCCGCCCGGTGAAGGACGGGCAGGAGATGCACCTCTTCGCCCAGGAAAACCCCGACTGGCGGGGCCGTAGCGTGAAGGGCGGCAGCCGCAGTTACCTCACCCGCGCCTTCACCGCCGGTACGGACGGAACGGACATCTACCCCCTCAACACCAGCGGCATGTTCAGCCACTTCATCTGGATGGGCAGCGACACCATCACGGCCTGGGCCATGGATAACGAGGGGACGCAGGACGCCTTTTACCACTTCCCCGACCGGACCCGCGAGGCTATCCTGATCGATACCCTACAGATGCCCGAAAATGGTCACAACACCTTCATCCCCGGCACCGATTACGAGTGGGTCCTTAACGATACCTATCCCCGGGGTAAGGAGCGGATGCAGCAACTCTACCTCTACCACCTGCCCACAAACACCCGCGTCGACCTGGGTGAATTTCACGAACCCCCCATGTTCCGCGGCGAATACCGCTGCGACCTCCACCCCCGTAGTGATCAGCAGGGGCGGCGGGTCTTCTTCGACAGCACCCACAAGAGCGGCAAGCGGCAGATGTACATGGTGAACATCGAGTCGATAATCCAGACCAAATGAGCGGTTCGGGGCGGCGGAAATTCTTGCGCACGAGCGCGGGGCTGACGCTGACCGCCCTGACCCCCGGGCTGTGGGCCTGCGCGAACCCGCTACTATGGCAGGGCACCGAATTCTATGCCTTTCGCGACTACCGTCCCGGCCGGACCCTCGGCCCCACCCAAATCGTCACGCCGCCCGGCCGCTACTTCACCAATACCTACTACAACTACACTCCCTGGAGCCCCTCCGGCCGCTACCTGGCGCTGACCGAGCTGCCCTACCAGGATCGGGTAACCCGGCTCGGTGACATCGCCCACGTCGTAGTCATCGATCTGGAGGAACAGTCCATTCGCCGGGTCTATCCCACCCGCAGTTGGGGGTATCAGTACGGCGCGCTGGTGCAGTGGGGGGCGGATGACGATACCCTCTACTGCAATGACGTGAACGAAGCGGGCCGAGCCGTAGGCGTCGTGCTGGATCTGAAGGGGGCGCGTTCGCAGGTGCAAGTCGGACCGATAATGGACGTGCATATCCGAGAAAACTACGCGATTTGCCCTACCCTGGAATACCTCAACGCCACCCAGTACGCCTACGGGCCACCGGTGGTGGGCGGACAAGCGGGAGTGGTGGCCACCCTGCCCCCCGGCCCCTCGGAAGCGGAGGGGGTGTGGAAAACGGACCTCAAGACCGGTGAGCGTAGCCTACTACTATCGACGGCCCAATTAGCGGAAGCCAGCAGCGAACGGGACGCCTACGACGCCGGGGCGCACTACGTCTTTTCCTGTCGCTTCAATCCGGACGGCAGCCGTATCGGCATCGTACTGCGACGGGCGACGACTACTTCCGAGGGGAAAACCCGGCGCAATCCCTCCCTGCTGACTTACGATATCGCCGGCGACCGGGTATACGAAGCCGTCCCGACCCACCGCTGGAAGATGAAGGCCCACCATCCCAGCTGGCACCCCGACGGCGAGCATCTCACCATGAATATGACGCCGAAATGGGTGGGTGACGATACCCTCCGCTTCGTCCGCTTCGCTTATGACGGCAGCGCCTTCACCATCCTGAGCGACACGATCACCGGCAGCGGCCACCCCACCATGCGGGCCGGGGGGCGCTACCTCCTCTCGGATGCCTACCCCTTTGAGCCGCTCGCCGTGGGCAATGGCGAAATACCCATCCGCCTTATTGATCTGCACGAGCAGCGGGAGCATACCGTAGCCACCGTCTTCACCGATCTGGGGCGGCAATACGATGTCCGCCGCTACTGGGGCCCGAGCAAACTCGATGCCCATCCCTGCTGGAACCGCGACTACGACCGGGTGTGCTTCAACGGCGCGCCGGAGGGAAAGCGGGCCGTGCTCATCAGCGACCTCCGCTCATTCTTTAATTCCTGATTCCATGAAACGTAGAACCTTCCTTCGTCGGGCTACATTCGCCGGTCTGGCTCCCTCCGCTTTGAGTTGTCTGGCGGGCACTGCACCTGCCCCGATAGCTATCGGGGCACCCAAAGAAAAACAACTCAGTGCCTACTACCTCCGGGCCCATATGTACACCATGGTGCCCCGGCAGGTACGGGAGGACATGGAATGGATGGCCGATGTGGGAACGGATAACGTATGTATCTCCCTACTGGAGCAGGACCTCTGGGCGGCGGTGGAGAACGTCAACATCATCATCGCCGAGGCCGATCGGGTGGGCATGAAGGTACTGGGCGTACCGACCCGCATTGCCGGAGCCTACGCCGGAGCGCCAAAAGTACCCAGTCTGTGGCTAAGCACGTGGCCCCAATTTTGGGCCCGGAACAAGGACGGCTCCTACCAAGTATCCTCCGTCAGCGGACCCCGGGGCGGGATGCTCTACCCCGCGGTGGAGCGGTTCATCGGAGATAGGGTGCTGGAAATGATCGACATCTGGCCCGACATCCCCGGCTACGTCTGGGACGAACCGAAGTACGGCCCCCCCGACTACAGCGACCGGAGTCGGGAGGTACTGGGAGAGGACTTCACGCGGCAGGACTGGCTCGAAGCCGTCACCGAGGTACAGTCGCGCATCAACGAGCGCATCCTGGCCGAGCACCCCGAAAAGGAACTACACCTCTTCGCCCAGGCCCACTACAGCGACGCCCAGGTGGAGGCCTTCACCTCCGTGCGCGGCCTGACCAGCGTAGGTTGTGATGGCCGGCCCTGGCACAGCAACGACGACGGGGAGCCGGACGGTGGCCGCGGCAAGATGCTGCTCGGCAACGGCGAGCGCTTCCTGGAGGCCGCCGCCCGCAAGGGGAAACGCGCCCTCTGGCTCATCGAGAACCATAATCTTCGCATGGAAGACCTGGAACTGATGGACCGCCGACTCCCCGAGGTCATCGCCGCGCCGGTGGACCACCTTATTTACTACTACTATCCCCGAAACGTAGCCGACCCGGACCGCGCGATGGCGGTGATTAAGCGCCACGTGGGCCGGGCCGGCTAGTGGTCCGACATGACTACTGCTTCAGCAGTCGGAGTACCTGTGTCGAGCTTCCGTTCGATACCTTGACGAACCAGGCACCCGGCATCAGACCGGAAACATCCAGCGGTATCCGTCGGTCGCCGACTTGTAGCGGTTGAGCGAATACCCGGCGGCCCGAGGGATCGTATATCTCGATATTTCCACCTTCCGAGGGAACGGAGAACTCAAGAGTGACTTGCCCCCGGGTCGGATTCGGGAAGAGCTGTACCGAAGTAGCCAGTTCATCCGTAAAGGCAATGTGGACCACCTTCGACAGGGTGAATGTACCATCGAAATCGACCTGCTTCAACCGGTAATAGTTGTTTCCTGGCTCGGGGTCCCGATCCCGGAAACCGTACTGCCGCTGTTCGGTCGAGGTACCTGCTCCGGCGACCTCACCGATGGAGGTGTAGACCCTGCCGTCGGCCGACCGCTGAAGCTCAAAGTACTCGTTGTCCGTCTCGTAAAGCGTGGTCCATTCGAGCTCAACGTGGTCATCCGTAGCCCTCCCTTCAAACGAAAGCAGTTCGATGGGCAGAGCGGTCGCGTCGGCCAGTACCGTGAGGGTGAAGGTAGCCGCGGCGGAAACCTCGTTCGGGTCCGTTGCCGTGACGGTGATATCCTCCTTCCATTCCTGGCTCGAACGGGGGGCCATCATGGTGAAGACTCCCTGCTCCCCATCCAGATTCATCCAGTTGGGTAGGGCACTACCGTCCGCCAGATTGGCGCTGTAGCGTAACCGATTCCCGGGGTAGCCATTGGTGAAGGCCGTATCGACGGCTAGGGTCATCGATACGTCACCCTGGGTTGTCACGTCGGCCAGCGAATGAGCGGCGGGTTTAGCCAGCGGACGGGCATTGGTGAGGTATCCCATGTTGTCGTTCCAGTCGCAGTTGGCCGAGCCCGGTCCGCAACCCCCTCCGATGTAGTCCTGGGTGATCAGGTACTCGTTCGGGATGATATTTCCGTCCCGGTCCCGCGCCCGGTACATCCGGATGCCGAGCAGGTTGTTCGGGCTTCCGGAAGACAGCAGGGTAGCGATCTCAATCTGGAAGGAGTCCCGGATACGAGGCGACCAGGCTCCGGCCATTTCCAGCCCACCCCCGAAGATCCGGGGCAGAAAGGTCTGGTAGGCCATCGCATGGTGGTTGTAGTATACGTCGCCGGCCGTCGTGCTATCGGCCTTCACCAGTTCCATACGGGCGTCACCCGGTCCGTGGAAGGCGGCCAGCTGAATCAGTTGTACCGGCTTGGTCGTATCCGCCTGTTCGAAGAAGGCAGGGAGGATCATATCCCCCTGGCTGCCATTATCGACCTGCTCGTCGGTGGGCCGGTTCGATCCGGGGCGTGTCTCCGGCTGTCCGTTCGACTTCAGCCCCAACTGAGTGGTGAAGCCGTGCGCCTCCCAGACCTGTAAAATATCGAGCTCGTTGCCGCCCTCTTCCCTCACCATATACGCGCCGTGGAGGACGGCCGGGGCGGCGGAGTAGTTATC
>CAZKPE010000097.1:3074-13782 GCA_964554545.1 uncultured Lewinella sp. | reverse complement strand
GACAAGATCATGGCGATCCAGGGTAGTAAGTCGGCAGAGAGCTTCCACCGCGAACTCGGAAAGATCATGTGGGAGTACTGCGGTATGGCGCGCAATGCCGAAGGTCTGCAGAAGGGCCGGCGGCTGATCCGGGAACTGCGGAACGAATTCTGGTCGGATGTTTTCGTACCCGGCCGGGTGGAGGAATACAATCCCGAACTGGAAAAAGCCCTGCGCGTGGCCGACTTCCTCGAACTGGGTGAACTTATGATGCTCGATGCCCTGGACCGTAATGAAAGCTGCGGCGGACACTTCCGTGAGGAATACCAGAGCGAGGAGGGCGAAGCCCTGCGTCGGGATGACGAATACGCCTACGTCAGTGCCTGGGAGTGGGACGACAACGACCCCATCCTACATAAGGAGGAGCTCATTTTTGAAAACGTGGAGCTGAAAACCAGGTCCTACAAATAAGCGAGTAGTGGATAACATGAAACTCAAACTCAAGGTCTGGCGGCAGGGCGGTGCCTACGCTAAGGGCCAGTTCGTCGAATACGACCTGGATGGGGTGAACGACCACATGTCCTTTCTGGAAATGCTCGACGTGCTCAACGAAAAGCTGATCAACCAGAAGGAAGACCCGATTGCCTTCGAGCACGACTGCCGGGAAGGAATCTGTGGCACCTGCTCGCTGGTCATCAATGGTTACCCCCATGGCCCCATGCAGCAGACGACGGCCTGCCAGTTGCATATGCGTCATTTTCATGACGGAGATACCATTACGATCGAGCCCTGGCGCAGTCGGGCCTTCCCTATCGTGAAGGATCTGGTGGTCAATCGCGACGCCTTCGATCGCATTATCCAGGCCGGCGGCTACATCAGCATCGATACCGGTCAGGCCCAGGACGGCAACGCCATCCCCATCGAGAAGGACCAGGCCAGCCACGCATTCGACGCGGCTACCTGCATCGGTTGCGGTGCCTGCGTGGCTGCCTGCCCAAATGCTTCGGCCATGCTGTTCACGGCAGCTAAAGTGAGTCATCTCGCCCAGATCCCCCAGGGTAAGGTGGAAAAGGAGAGCCGCGTCCTGCGGATGATCGCCCAGCACGATAAGGAAGGTTTTGGCCGCTGCTCCAACATCACCTCCTGCGAAGCGGAATGCCCCAAGGGTATTTCGGTCGAGCACATCGCCCGCCTGAACCGGCAGTACATCGGAGCCAGCCTGGGTAGCGAAAAGGTGGTCAGTTAAGGTGCCGTGAACCGGTAGGTGATATTGTAGGTAAATGCCGGTACCCGATCGGTCGCCCCAACCGTCCGATCGTGGGTGAGTACCAGTCGCTCGTCGTTCAGTTCCGGAACCGTGTACGTGCTTCTTTCCCCGGTGTCAGGATGGAGAAATTCTACCTGCGTCACCGTCAGATCCGCGGTGCTCCGCGTTAAGTTGAACCCGCTCAGAACGTGAGGTAGATGCGCTTCGGTACAGACCTCCCCCCGAAGGTCCAAGCGCACCCCGTTGTCCGTAATCAGCAGCACGTCGTCCCGTTCGCAGTCATGTAGTTCGGTCACTGCCTTGATTCGCTCATCAAAAGTGGCCCGAACCTCCTCCCGGGTGATACTGTCGGCAAGGAACACACTGTCCGGAACGGAGGCGATGGCCTGATCGACGGCCTCGGCAAAATCGCTCTCCACTGTCGTGATCCGCCACCCTTCAAAGCGGCCCAGTAACAGCAACTTACCCACTTCCGAATCATCGTCACTGCCGAAGCAGCCCCCGCCGAAGACGGTAACGAAAAGAATAGCCGCTACTTGGACAAATCGCATTAGGGTTTCGTTTTAGCAGTAAAGGCACGCTCCCGCCGATGGTTCAGGTACCCCACGCCTACGGCGGTAGCAAGTCCGAAGAACATGATCAACGCATGTATCCCCCCGGGGAGCGGTGATTGCCCCAGGTGCAATGAAACCATAGTATCGGGCAGCAGGTAGCCGAGGCTGTCGTAGGTGCGCCGGATGTCCGCCACTTGGGGTGGCCGTTCTACCATTCCGATCCAGGAGTGCCGCGTGTTCACTATCGGCCGTTCGTCGGCGTACCACCACATGAGCAAAACGGCGCTTTCCGTGGTGTCACCTACGAATGCCAGACTAGATAGCAGTTCTCTTTCACCATCTTCATTGACGTGGACCACCGTTCGCTTGCTGGGAACCAAGGCACGAACTTCGATGTAGTCCCGATCCCCTACCCCTTCGCTAACCTCCGCGGCCGACATCCGCTGCAACCGCTGCGTTCCGAACTGCGTACTGAGCAGACCGTTACATCCGCCGATCATTGCAATGACACCGGCAAAAACCAGGAGTAGCCGCCACACGCCACAATTTACGTTTACTTTATCCGCAAAAGTCTACCATGCGACTCATCTATGTCCTTAGCCTGTTACTTCCAGCAGTTTATTCAGCTGCACAGGACCCCGCGATCTATAACGACGATCCCATGCAAAAGCTGCCGCTGGGAATGGAGCACGCAGAATATATCATTCGCAAACCTACGGGACTGGATCAGGTAACCACACGGGTCGAGCCACCCAACTGGTGGACCGGCATGGCGGAACCCACGGTGGAAGTAATGATTTACGACCGTATGGTGGGAGAATTCACGGCAGCAACGGTTAACCACCCAGGGGTGACGGTGGAGTCCGTTAGCCGGGAGGCCAATCCAAATTACCTCTTCGTTACCCTGCGGCTGGCACCCGGCACGGCGGCCGGTAGCTTTCCTATTCAGTTGACCGGTCCCGGTGGCACCCGCTCCTATGACTACCGTATTGTGGCCCACCCACGCAACAGCCAGGGGCGGAAAAAGCTGGGTGCGGCCGACTTTATGTACCTCATCATGCCCGACCGTTTCGCCAACGGTGACCCCTCCAATGACAGTGTCGATGGAATGCTACAGGAAGGTACCAACCGGGCCAAGATCTTCTTCCGCCACGGCGGCGACCTACAGGGAGTGATCGACCGCCTGGATTACCTGAAGGACTTAGGGATTACCGCACTCTGGCTGAACCCCGTCCTTGAAAACGACCAGCCTTACGAAAGTTACCACGGCTATGCCATCACGGACCACTACCGAATCGACCGCCGCTTCGGCAGCAACGAACTGTACCGGCAACTGGTCAGCGCAGCCCACGAACGGGGCATCAAGATCATCATGGATGTCATCTTCAACCACGTCGGCGACCAGCACTACCTCATTCGCGACCTGCCCGATACGGATTGGCTGCACCAGTGGCCGGAGTACACCCAGTCGACCTACCGCGCCACTACCCTGCTCGACCCCCACGTAGCCGACATCGACCGCAGCATGATGACCGACGGCTGGTTCGATAAACATATGCCCGACCTTGACCAGGATAATCCGCACCTGGCCAACTACCTCATTCAAAACAGTATCTGGTGGACCCTGTACAGCGGGCAGGACGGATTCCGTATCGACACCTACGCCTATTCCGACCCGAACTTCATGGCTCGTTGGAACGAACGGCTGCTGGCTGAATTCCCCGATCTCGGCATCTTCGGCGAGACCTGGGTACACGGTCCGGGCGTTCAGGCCTGGTTCACCGAGGGTCGCAACCTGCACCCCGACTTCGATACCCACTTACCGGGGGTTACCGACTTTCAATTGTACTACGCCCTGCACGATGCGCTGAACAACGAACCAGGCTGGACGGACGGTGTGCTTCGACTATACTACACCCTCGCCCAGGACTACCTCTACCAGGATGCCTCCCGGAACGTAATCTTCCTGGATAATCATGATTTGGCACGCCTCTTCACCACCCTGAACCAGGATACCGATCGGATGAAGTCCGCCCTCAGTCTGCTCCTTACCCTCCGCGGCATCCCGATGATCAACTACGGTACCGAACTCGGCTTCACCGGTGCCGGCGGGGCTTTCGGGGAGGGCGGGCGTATGGACTTCCCCGGCGGCTTCGCGAACGACGAGCGCGATCTTTTTCAAGCCGCCGACCGTACGAAGCCGGAAAAAGCGATCTTCAATCACCTTCAGCGCTTAGCCACTTACCGGCTGACAAGTGATGCCTTACGCTACGGCGAACTTACCCAGTTCGTACCGCGGAATGGGGTCTACGTCTTCTTCCGGCATACGGCCGACGAGCAAATCATGGTGCTTTTCAATGGAAACGGCAGTGCGCAAACCGACGTCTTACTTGAGCCCTACCGGGAGCGGCTGGCTGGTTATTCCAAAGCCGTGGACGTACTGACCGGAGAAACCCACTCCCTGACGTCCTTCCATCTGAAGCCTAAAGAAGTGCGGGTCATCGAGCTACGTCGGTAGCCGCCTACTGTACCTTGAAGTTGTAGGTGATCCGACCGCACTGGGTGGCGGGGGCCATGGGGTCGGCGGCGAAGCGCCAGCTTTTGGCGTTCTGAATGGCATCAGCTACCAGGTTGGGGTTGCTCGTGCTGCTGCCGTTCTGGGTGTAGTCCGCCTTGGTGATCTGCCCGCTGTTATTGACACAAACCTCCACCACGACTACCCCGGAGGCCTGACGGTTTTCCCGCACTGGCGGGCTGGCGAGTACGCCGCGACCACCCAGGCCGCCGCTCACCGTACCGCTGCCGGTAGAAATCCCCTCCAGTCTTGAGGCATTCGGGTCGCCGTCATCGACGCCCTGGTTACCCGGTGTTCCGGTGTTCCCCCTTCCGTTTCCGCTGCCGAAAGCGCCGCCCAGTCCGGCCTTCAGTTTCTCGGCTTCGGCCTCCCGGCGTTGTTGCTCGGCTTCGGCCGCTTTGCGGCGGGCTTCGGCGGCTTCCCGTTCCCGTCGTTGCCGGTCGGCTTCTTCCCGCTCGGCTTGGCGCTTCAGGTATTCCTGTCGCTCCCGTTCCCTTTTAGCGGCCTGTCGCTCAGCTTCTTCCCGCGCTTTCCGCTTGCGCAGTTCGATGGCGGCGGGGTCTTCGGTGACCACCACGTCGCGCTGCTGCGGTTGGGGTTCGGGTTGCGTTACTTCGGGGGGAGGGGGCGGGGTCGCGGGTGCAGGCTCGACGGGTTCGGGACGGGCGGGCTCCGGACGACTGGCCGCGGCATTTTCTTCTCCTTGGCCAATGTCGACCAGACCGAGATTGACCAAAATACCGGGTTGCCCGGGTGGTGGGTTCTGGAAAAAGAAGACGGGGATGAAGAGCAGCACGATGATGAGGAACAGCGCGATGGTTGCGGTGATCTTGCCGGTCCGGTCTCCCCTTATCTCGCTCGGGCTTAGTGTTGAATTCATCGTCTCTTATTTCCTACTGGATGCAAAACTGCTTTCGATTGCACATTAGTGTAAGATAGTACGGCTTCATTTAATTTCCGTTCACTGCCTGCACCTGCGCCCCCGCCAAAATGTCAGACCAAAATGTCAGACCTCTGAGGTCTGACAGGGTGTCAGTCGTAATAAGGGAAAATTATGGACAAATACCTGCATTACGGATCAGTTACAGCTGCCACTTTGACAGACCTCCGAGGTCTGACAGGATGTCAGGCCAAATGACTGGCCTCACGGTACAGCCAGTAGATCAAACCGAACTGCAACACCAGACGAACTATTGCAATTGCTTTGGACCCAATCATGGGCCGCTCCCGCAAGAGATCGAATACATGTAAGGGCAGGAAAACCAGCATCAGCAGGGCCGCGGCGTATAGCCCTACGACCCGGGTAGCGGGCAGCAGCATCAGAAGTCCGATCACAATTTCCGCCGCCCCGCCGGCCCAGTTGGCCAACTGTTTGGGAAACCAGTCCGGCATGAAGGCGTAGTAGACGGTCGGATTGACGAAGTGGTAGATACCGGCCACGATGAGAATCAGCGCGAAGCCGTAAGCGAATACACTCATAGAGATGGATTAATCGACCCCGAAGCGGTGCCCGATGACCAGTTCGATCTGGGTTTCGTCTACCCGTGTGTTCAGGTTTTCGGTGCCGTCGATGCTGGGAAGGTACGCCCCGGTGAGGGCAAGGTAATTCTGGCGTCCGTTGTACCCTACCGCCAGCCGGCCCCGCAGCCGTACGCTAACGCGAAACCGCTCGATCTCCCGCTCACTACTTATCGGATCGTAACCGATGAAGCGCCCCTCCGGGCCCAGAATCAATAGCGGCGTTGCAAAAAAGCCACTCCCCCAAACGTGGGTGTACGCGTAGCCCAGCCCCACGCCGACCTTGGTTTGCACGAAGCGGTCGATCTTCACCGTTCCCATCTTCCGAAAGGGTACGACCAGGCTGTCGGCCGTCAGGATCTGCCGGGCCAACACGCCCCCCAACAGGAAGCTACCTGAACTTTGCAGTTGGCGGTTGCGCTGTTTGAAACTCGAGCGGAGGCTGAACTGCTTGGAATTCAGGATGCGGAAGCCAAAGGCCAGCGCATTGATGAACTGCATATCCGGACGAAAGACGGCGTCCATTTGGGGACGCTCCTGTACGAATCCCCGCGTCCGCCGACCGTTGAAATTGAGGTAAAATTTGTCCCGGTAGAACTGAATATTCGCGCCGAGGGAGCGCGCATCCCCCAGTTCGGTGCCGGTACCGAGATCGCTGATGGGAATGCTGAACGTATAACCCAGCCATTTGTACCGCCCGCCGATGCGAAGAGCGAGGTCCTGGTTGGAGAGCCTGAGCTCTTCCCGGTCGTTCACCGAAAAACTGGCGGAGTTATCCCGGAAGCGCAGCCCCCCATTTGCCCGGGCGAGACTGGCAAAGGTTTCGACGAAGTTACTGTCCAGCTGGGCTGACGAAGTACATGCCAGTAACAGCAAACCGAATAGACAGGAATACCGCACGCTGGGATTACTTGCCCGGTTGCCCGTTCAGGTAGTCGACGGCCAGATTGGCGTACAACTTCACGCCGTGGATCAGGGCCGCATCGTCAACCACGAAATCCGGCGTGTGGTGACCGCCCACCGTGGACGGGTCCGTACCCGGCGTCATGCCCCCCAGGCTCAAGAATACGGCCGGCACCTCCTGAGCGAAAAAACTGAAGTCTTCCGCTCCCGTGATGGGCCGGGTCAGGTGGACGTTCTCCTCCCCTACCGTACGCTGCAGCGTCGGCAGCATCCGGGCGGTCAGTTCCGGATCGTTGTAGGTCACCGGGTAGCCGGCATCAATCTCCACGGTCGCTTCCGCGCCGCTGCTGGCCGCAATCTGAGTGGCCGTGCGCCGAATCTTTTCGAATACGTCCGCCTTCATCTCCTCGTCCAGGGTGCGGATCGTACCTACGAGCTGGACTTCTTCAGGGATGATGTTGCTGCGCACGCCGCCTTCGATCTTACCGACGCTGATCACCACCGGGGCCTTGGTGAGTTCCGATTGCCGGGCTACGATCATTTGCAGACCGGTCACGATCTGGGCGGCGGCCGTAATGGGGTCGACGCCCGACCAGGGGGTGGAGCCATGGGCCTGAGCGCCGCGCACCGTGATGGTGAAGCTATTGCTGGCCGCCATTACGCCCTCCGGCCGGTAGCTTATGTGGCCGAGGGGGGCCTGACTGAAGATGTGGATCCCGAAGGCGGCATCCACCCCGTGACGGGTTAGCACACCTTCCTTGACCATGAGTTTTGCGCCGCCTTCCTCTCCCTTCGGCGTGCCTTCCTCGGCCGGTTGGAACAGGAATACGATGGTACCGGAAATATTATCCCTTTCGGTGACCAGCACCTCCGCCGCCCCCATCAGCATGGCCACGTGGGTGTCATGACCGCAAGCGTGCATGACGGGCACCTCCTCCCCGTTGTACATCCCGGTCGCCGTGCTGGCAAAGGGAACATCAGCCCGTTCCTTCACTGGCAGGGCGTCCATATCGGCACGTAGGGCCACCGTAGGACCGGGTTTACCGCCGCGCAGAACGCCGACTACGCCGGTATGGGCTACGCCGGTTTCCACTTCCAGTCCGAGCTCGCGCAGGTGGGCGGCGACGTACTTCGCGGTTTCAAACTCCCGGTTACTCAGCTCGGGGTTCTGGTGGATATGGTGGCGCCAGGCGATGACCTCCGGCTCCAGTTTCGCGGCGGTGGCGGAAAAATCGGGTTGGGCCGTTAGCTGAGCGGCGGCGAGAAACACAAAGAGGAAGGAGGATCGAAGTTTCACTGGCGGTACGCGTTGATTGCTCGCCCTAAGATAGAGACGCAGCCGCGTTATCTAGCAAACTTTATCCGCGCAGGCCGAGGAAGCGAAGGCATCGGGCTTGGCCTTGAATACGAAGCCCATGCCCAGAATGTATCCCATTGCCTCCTTCAAGGCTACGTTACTCTGGAAGTGAGGGTCGGTGTTGATGTCGGCATGCACCTCCAATTCAACGTCGTGCTTGTCGAGTAACCCACAGAGGGCGTAGGCGATCTCCACCGACCGGCCGACCTCCAGGATCATGCGTTCGCGCAGGCTCATCTTCACCTGGCTCTTGTAGTTGGCGATGAACATGAAGCCACCCCGCTTTTCCCGCAAAAAGACGATGACGGTGGCGAATTCGATGGTTTTGCCCCGCACCTGGCTGTCGGTACCGATACACACCTTCAGGCGGTGGCCGTCGGCCCGTTCCCGCAGGATGGTCTCTTCCACGGCGCGATCGATGGGTAGCTCAATGCGCCGTCCGTCAAAGCGGCGCCATTTCATTTCCGTAAGGGCCGTCGTATTCATTGGTTTCGGGGGGGTGATTGTACGCCCAAGATAACCAACCCGCACCCAAGATTAGTTGCTCAGACGCGGAAGTTCGCCTTCGCGGCGACCGTTTGGGCTTGCGGACTACTAGATTTAAGGTTTACTTTACCGGCGAGCGATCACCGCTTGCCCTGCGGGTCCAATCTCGCGCGGCCGCCCGATCCCTACGATATGCACGAAAGTAAAGACCTAGCATCCACTCCGATTCCCTTTAAGTTCAAAGAACTTAAGGTGTACAATTCCACGGAGTACTTGTGGGACAATCACAAGAAGTACCGCCAGGTCTTCGACCGCTACGAGACGGGCTACGTCTACGCCGAACTTAGTCTGTACAATAAGCTTTTTGACGAAGCCGATTGGTCCCTGCGGGTCGACTTCATCTGCTACCGGGTTGCAGAAGGGCAAAAACGGCAGGTCTGCAAGCTCAAGGTGACGCGGGAGATCAGTCGCTTCGACCACCTGATCTACCTGCGGGAAGGGTGGGGCAACCAAAAAACGGGCAGTTTCTGGAAACCCGGCACCTATTACTGGGAAGCTTATGTTTTTGGGGCCAAGGTGGGCAGTAAGTACTTCTACGTCATTGAATCCAACGGCGAACCCACCGACGAGCTGGAGGATGACAGCCGACCCGGCGACCACTACGTCCGCCTCCGCTCCGTTAAACTCTACGAAGGCCCGTACGACGATCTGGCCGCCGACGACCGGACTTTCCTGCGGCAGTTCGCCGCCCGCGATACGCGCTATGTGTACGTGCAGCTGGAATTTCAGAACCTGCAGGGGCAGCAGGACTGGCAGTTCGAGGTCTTCACCAAGTTCCAGAACGAGGCCCGGGAAACCAAGGGGCAGGTCAGCCGGTTGCAGACCGTTCAGACGGGGCAGGATCAGATCCAGCTGGCGGTCGGATGGGGCGCCGCCAATCCGGGACTGTGGCGCTCCGGCAACTACACCGCCGAGGTCGTCTTCCTCGGGAAGCTGATCGCTTCCATACCTTTCGTAGTGGGGGACGAGGCCCTGGAGGGTACGCCCCCCGTTTGGTTGCCCGGTCAGCAGCGCCCCAGCACCCAGCTCGAGGTGGAGGCCGGCGAAAGCAGCTTCGAAGACGTCATGGTCAAGCTGGACGCCCTCATCGGCCTCCACGAGGTCAAGCAGCAAGTGCGGGACCACGCCGTCTACATTCAATTCCTGCAACTGCGACAGGAACGTGGCTTCGCCATGGACAAAAGCATCGAGGTGCACGCCGTGTTCAGCGGTAACCCCGGTACCGGAAAGACGACCGTAGCCCGGATGATGGGGCAGCTGTACCGGAAGATGGGCTTGCTCAGCAGCGGGCATACCGTGGTGGCCGACCGGGTCGATCTGGTCGGGGAGTACATCGGACAAACCGCACCCAAAACCCGGGAGGTGATCGACAGCGCCCGCGGCGGGGTGCTATTCATCGACGAAGCCTACTCCCTGGCGCGCAGCAATGATGACGGTAAGGACTTTGGCCGGGAGGTCATCGAGATACTGGTCAAGGAGATGTCCAACGGCCCCGGCGACCTGGCGGTCATCGTCGCCGGCTACACCGACGAGATGACCCGCTTCCTGGAAAGCAATACCGGGCTAAAGTCCCGATTCAAGCACCACTACGAGTTCCGGAACTACCTGCCCCAGGAACTGAGCCAGATCGCCGATTACGCCGCTGACCAGCAGGGCGTCGATTTCACGCTGGAAGCCAAAGCGCTGGTCGACGAAGACATCACCCAGGCCTTCCGCGCTCGTGACCGCAGCTTTGGCAATGCGCGCTACGTCCACGATCTGGTGGAAAAGGCGAAGATGAAGATGGCCCTACGGCTGATGGCCCGCGATGCTTCCGGCCAGTCCCTCAGCGACGAGGAGCTAGGCCGTATAGAGGCCGAGGACGTCCGCCTCATCCACAGCAGTCACCTGAGCGACCGCCCTACTATTCCGGTCAATACGGTCCTGCTGAATAAAACCCTCGGCGAACTGGACGCGCTCGTCGGTATGGATGCGATCAAAGACCAGCTGCATGAGCTCGTCCGCTTGGT
>CAZKPE010000097.1:0-2974 GCA_964554545.1 uncultured Lewinella sp. | reverse complement strand
GAGGAGGCCATCGGGGGTGTTTTGTTCGTCGACGAGGCCTACGCCCTTACTCAGACCAAATCCGGAGCGCGGGGCGACTTCGGAGACGAGGCCGTCCAGACCCTGCTGAAGCGCATGGAGGACCGCCGGGGTGAATTCTTCGTCTGCGTGGCCGGCTATCCCGACAATATGGATAGCTTTCTCAAGGCCAACCCCGGCCTCAGCAGCCGCTTCGATAAGGTGTTGCGCTTTGAGGACTACACCCCCGAACAGCTTAGCGAGATCGCCGAGCGGATGTTCCGCCAACGGCAGGCGCAGCTCACCCCCGGCGCGAAAGCACACCTTGACCGCTACCTCAAGTTCCTCTACGCTTACCGCGATGCCTACTTCGGTAACGCCCGCACGGTCCGCCAGATCGTGGAAGACGTCCTGCGCCGCTACGACTTGCGGCGCGCGGCCGCCGAACCAACCGATGGCAAGGGTACCACCCGCATCCTGAAGGCTGACGTCGACCATCTCAAGCTATCGACCAGCGAGCTCACCATCCAGCGCAAGCGGATCGGCTTCTAAAACTCGGTGAAGACCGCATCGTCCATTTCACTGGTTACGGCAATGTCGCTGAGCTGGAAGCGGCCCCCGCGGTCGCTACTCAGTAGGATGCCGTTGTACTCCCGGTAGCCGTTCCAGGGGGTGGCCATGGCCGGTTCGGCATCGTCCGCGTTGCGAAAGAACTGCCAGGTGTTAATGCGGTAGTTTTCCCGGTCCACGTAGAGCCGGTAGCGGTTACCGGGCGTATCGCCGACGTCCTCGAAGCGCAGATCGATGACTTCCGACGGGCGGCCTTTCTGGGGGTCGTTCTCCTCCCCGACGTAGCTCAGCGTCACGCCGCTGTCCTTCAACTTGAAGGGCTGCACCAGCCAGTAGCTGTCGTTGATCCACATCGATTTGGCACTTTGGAGATACAGGTCCAGGCTATCGGGGTCGGTCAGTTCTACGCCTTCTTTTTGAACCGCCCCGGTGGGCTGGTCGGGATCGCTGTAGTCCAGCAGGTAGATCATTTCCTTGCCCGGCACGTCGATGCGGACGCGCTCTTCCTCCTTATCCCACACCAGGTCGCGGGCCCCGAAGAAATTCCAGCTGATGTAGCGGGTTTCGTCGTAGGCTTTGCGGCCACCGTGGTACTTCACCACGCTGTCGGCGACGGCGATGGCCTCGGGGTCGGAACCGGCGGTATTGAATCCCTCGGCGGGCGGATTCATATCTACCACGGCCGGGGCTTCCGGTACCTCGGCGGAATCGGGGGCGGGGTCGCAGGTGCAGAGTATACCGCAAACGATTAAGAGGGGGAGCAGAATTTTCATAGGGGCAAGAACGGAATTTTACCGAAGCAGTTCGGCCTCCAGGTAAACGGGCTGGTGGTCGCTGAAGGCGAAGCCCTGGTTGATGGTTCTGACCTGGCGGATGCGGACGTTCGGACTAAGCAGGTAAAAGTCGATCAGGCTGCGCTCGCTAAAGTGTTCCTCGTATATATCATCGCTCTTGCGCACGGTCGGGGCCGCGGGGTCGTAGGCCCAACTCCAGCCGGTCGGCAGGTAGTCGAAGGAAATGGTGGGGGGAAGCTGAGTTTCGGCCACCGTGGGGTTCAGGGAAAACCAATTGAAGCCGGGGGGAATCTGGTTCCAATCGCCTCCCGCGATCACGTAGTGGCCCTCCGCCTGGTCGGCCACTACCCGTTCCCGCAAATAGGTCATCTGCTGGCGGCGGAGACTACCGTCCCTGTCGTAGGCCGACAGATGCAGGTTGTAAATTATCAGGGAGTCACCACTTGCCGTGGCGAAGCTCTGCCGCAACAGACAGCGGTCCAGTTGAAAAAGCCGCGTCGGCCAGGGAAATTCCCCCGGCAACTGGATGCGGGTGGAGGTAAGCGGTGCATACCGACTCAGGCTCACCAGTCCGCTTTCCACCCGCCCATAGTGGTCCCAGGGCTGGAAGAGCGGCAGGGGTACGCGGCGGGAGCGGAAGTTGGGCGCGTAGGCGGTAGCGTAGTCCGGCCGGACTCGTCGGACACTATCGAGCTGATTGGTATAGTAGCTACGCCGGCTGGCCGTATCGATCTCCTGTAGCAGAAAAAAGTCGGACTGTACGTTCGCTACCGTCAGCTGCTGTCCGGCCACGTATCGATCGACCCGGTCACTGGGGGTACGCGCCTTGCCCAAGTCAGTCCAGAAAAAATCCCCCCGGTTGTAGTAGAAGTAGTCCTCGGCCCCCAGCCCCCCGTAGCCGACGTTCCAGGTGAGCAACCGGACGATGCTGTCCGCAACCACGGGCGGAGCTATTGCGGGCACCGATAGCACTTCTACGGCCCGCTCGCCCCGGGGGGCCCAGTCGGTCAGGGTACCGTACAACAAAAGACCGCCCACGTAGGCAACAAGTATAAAGAGAGGGATACGGATGAACCGCCAAAACCTGCGCATACGCAAAGGTACACCGGGCACCCCGGCCACCTACCCAAACAAATCCCCCACGAATGTGTACCCACCAGCATGAAAATTTCCCGCCTTCCCTTTCACCAGGTCCCCCAGTTCAGTAAACGCGATGTCGCCTACGCCACTGGCTCCGAGGACCTGGAAACCTTCCGCAAGTATCCGGCCAGCCTGGGTGCCTTCCGGCAGGTCATGGCGGATAAGGCCGGCGACCAAACCGACCGCGACCTGCTGGTGGATGAACTCGAAAAGCAGTACCAAAGCCTGCCGGAAAACCCGGAAGTTTCCCAGTCCCTACGGCACCTGCGTTCGCGCAATAGCTTTACCGTCATCACCGCCCACCAACCATCTCTTTTCACCGGCCCCCTGTACTTTATCCTCAAAATCTGCTCCACCATCAACCTGGCGCGGCAGCTGAACGAAGCCTATCCGGATCAGCGTATTGTACCGGTTTTCATCACGGGGGGGGAGGATCACGACTTTGCCGAAATTAACCACGCCCGCATCTTCGG